>JBDSPC010000296.1:0-4198 GCA_039914485.1 Nocardioides sp. | reverse complement strand
TTGTCAGAGAGGACCCGCTAGATGTCATGCCGCGGTCGGCGAACCAGGCAACGGCATTACGCAGCACCTCGGTCGCGGTCTCATTGGTCTCATCGTCACGGGCTTCGACGTAGGCGACCCGAGAGTGGTCATCGATCACGGTGTGTAGGTAGCAGGTCCCCATCAGTGCCCCGCGGTACTTGTTGCGGGGCTTGTTCGGAGTCGCTGCACGGTTCTTGTCGCCCTGTTGGCGACCGACGTAGCGCCAGCCGCCGCCGTCGGGGATCTTGCCGACCTTCTTCACATCCACGTGAATCAGGTCGCCCGGAGCGTCGTGTTCGTAGCGGCGGATCGGCTCGCCGGTCGCACGGTCGATGTGAGTGAGCCTGTTGATCCGGCACCGGACCAAGACTGCGTGCACGGTCGATGACGCCATGTTGAGTCGGTCGGCGATCTCGACCGGGCACAAGCGCTGTTTCCAGCGCAGGTGCACGATCTTGCGGACCGTCGGCGCTGGTGTTCGGTTCGGCTGGTGGTGCGGCCGCGAGGATCGGTCGTTCATGCCGGTCGAGCCTTCGGCCTCGTAGCGATCGGCCCACTTCTTCGCGGTCTTCCAGGACACGTCGTAGCGCTCGGCGGCCCGCGCCGGCGGCCAGCCGTGATCGATGATCAGGCGCGCCAGCCGCAGTCGGGCGCGCGGTGTCAGAGCAGCGTTGGAATGGGTAGCGTGAGCCATGAAGACCTCCTGGATGTGGGGCGGTTCCTAGATAGCTCCACTCCACATCGGGAGGTCTTCATCCGTCCAGAACTTCAGATCGATTCGTCACACGATCTCGACCAACGTGCCTGGGCATCACATCTAGCGGATCGTGAGCTTCTTCGAGACGCGGGAAACCGACTCGTAGCCGTTGCGCCTGCCGGTCACCCGGACCCAGACCTTCTTGCCCCGGTCCTTGCGACTCACGCGGTAGGTGCTGCGCGTGGCGCCCTTGATCGCCTGGCCGTTGCGGAACCACGCGAAGGCGTACTTGACCTTCTTGTTCGGCTTCCAGTCCTTCACCACGGCACGCAACGACGCCCCTGCGCGAGCGGCACCCTTGATCGTGGGCCGGTGGGTCTTCGCGAAGAGTCGCTTGCCGAGCGCGCCGGTGGGGGCCGATGTGGCGGACACGGGCTCGTAGTACGGCGCCGAGCCGGCGACCCCCACGCTGATGCTGGTGCCGACGAGGGACTTGCCGAGCGAGAGCGTGGCGCCGGTCGCGCCGTCGATCGGGGCGCCGTTGGCGAACCACTGGTAGGTGAAGGTGACGTTGCCGGGCGCCCAGCCGGCGGTGTCGGCCGTGAGCACTTGTCCCCGGTGGGGCTTGCCGGAGATCGTCGGGACGGCCGAGTAGATCTGCGACTGGCGGTAGTTCGCGACCGCCGGCGCCTGCTCGGTGATCGCACGCACGTTGTCCGCGGCCGCACTGCCGGTCGGGTAGCCCTCGGCGGTCCGCACGTCGGGGCCGGAGAAGTACGGCGCGCGCGTGCACGTCACGCCCGCTGCGTTGCAGGCCTCGTAGTAGGCCATCACGGTGATGAACTTGTGCGCCGGGTCGGCGTAGCCGCGGGCGTAGGGCTTGCCGGCCATCGGCGGCGACGCCGCGGACGCGTCATGGTCACCGCTGAAGTTGTGGCCGATCTCGTGGGCGAAGACGCGGAACCTGTCGATGCAGTCGGTGTAGAAGAGCACCGTGAACGGTGCGACCTCGGAGTCCTCCTTCGGGGTCAGCCCGCCGAGGGCGCCGACGCCGCAGCTCGCGCCCAGGGGCACGGAGCTGCTCGCCCACAGGCTGACCAGGTCGGCGTGCGTCTCCTCGCGCAGGGCCTGCGCTTCGTCGTACACACCGTCGCCCGGCTTGGTGAGCTGCCGGAGCATGGCGAAGAGATCGGTGCTCGTGGCACTCGCGACCTGGCGCTCACCGACGTAGCGCAGCTGGACCGGGATGTCGGAGTTGGTGAAGGCCGTGTTGGCGTCGGCGATCTGCGCGGTGAACTTGGCGCGGAGGCCGGTGAGGCCGCCGACGTCGGCCTGCGCTAGCAGGGCGGCGGGGTAGACGAACGCGACGTCGACGACATTGCCGGCATCGGCCTTGCGGCGGGCGGCGGTGCGCCCGTCGGTTCGCCCGTCGGTTCGCAATGCGTCGGCGGGTGCCTGGGTGACGGCTCGCCGAGCGAGGGCCAGGCTCGAGGCATCGGGCACCACGGCGTCGGAGCGAGGGGCCGCGAGGTCGGTCGGGTCCCCCGGGCTCGCGAGTGACGACGGGGCGAGGCTCGTGGCTCCGGCGATGAGGGTCGAGACGAGTGCGAGGGCGGCGCTTCGGCGTACGGCGCGGCGAACCGCTCGACTGGTCATGGTCGGCTCCTTCGGGTCTGAGCGGTTGCTACCCGGGCGACGTCCAGCCAAACGCCCGGCTCCGCCAAACGTACGCTGTAAGGTTTTCGCGAGGGCGACGAGAGGGCGGTGCCGTGCCGACACGTTCCAAGCGAGAGCCGTTGAGCAGGGACCGCCTGCTGGCCGCGGCGGTGTCGATCGCCGACACCGAAGGCGTCGCGGCGGTGACGATGCGTCGCGTCTCGGCCGCCGTCGGTGTGGAGGCGATGTCGCTCTACCACCACCTTCCCGGCAAGGAGGCGCTGCTCGACGGGCTCGCCGACAGCGTGGTGGCAGAGGCCCTCCTGGAGATCCACATGGTCGAGGAAGCAGGGGGCGAGCTCGAGTGGCAGGCCACGTTGCGGCGTCGCTTCCTCACCGCCCGCACGGTGATGTTGAGGCACCCGTGGGCGCCGATGCTGATCGGGACCAGGACGTCGATCCCGCCGAGTGCGTTCGGGATCTACGAGGCCCTGCTGGCCACCATGGTCGGAGCCGGGTTCAGCTATCACCTCGCGCACCGCGCCCTCCACAGCTTCGGCAGCATGCCGCTGGGCTTCGTGCAGGAGCTCTTCAACCCCGCACCGGACGACGAGGCCATGGCCGAGGAAGAACTGGCGGCGATGGCCGAGATGCTCCCCCACATCACGGCGATGGTGGCGAGCGAGATCCACATCCACGGCGGCGACACCCTGGGGTGGTGCGACAGCCAGGACGAGTTCGAGTTCACCCTCGACCTGCTGCTCGACGGCTTCGCCGGACGACTCGAGTCCTAGCGTCCTAGAGTCACGCCATGGGGCTCTTCGTCGCGATGGCGGCCGTGCGGGACGTCGCGGTCCGCGACGTTGCGACGGCTGTCGAGGCATGGTGCTCGGACCGCTTCGTCGTCTGCTCGGACGCCACCGGGAGCGACGTCGAGTCGTCGAACCGGATCGACGTGATGGAGCCGGTCGACGGCTGGACGGTGGTGGCTCTTCCGGGCTACTTCATCCCGTACGAGGAGATTGCTACGCACCTGTCGGCGGAGCTCGGCGCGGTCGCGTCCGCCGTCGCCGTCTCCGACAGCGACTGCTGGCAGCAGGTCAGCCTCGACAGCGGCCGGATCGTCGACCGCTTCGCTACGGACGCGCGCTACCTCGTGTCCGACCTGGAGCCGCTGTCCGTCGTTGCTCCCCGATGGGAGGGCGACCCGCAGGCCGTGGCGACACTGCTGGGATGCGACGCCCGCGACGTGGCGCGCCACTACAAGCGCAACCGCCGGAGCCGCACCTTCGACGACTGGGGCTTCGTCGCACTCTGGGCCACCGAAGGCATCACCTACCCGGAGCCGTCCGCCACGATCGGAGTCACGTTGGCCCTGGGCGACGACTGGGCCAGCGTGCTGCACCGGGTCATGCGACGCTGAGCGCGGGTTGCGCGCTGTCCGCTGGGTTGGGGTTCATCCTGCGGAGTACGGCGGGCGCGCTGATCTCCGTCTTCCTGGTGATGCTGCTGCTGCCGCTCGTGCTGCCGCAGTTCGGCTACGAGTGGATGGACGACCTGGCCTCGATCCTGCCCGGGACCGGTGCCGTGTTCCTGCTGACCGGGGAGGCGATCGCGGAGGGGATGACGCAGACGTCAGCCGTGCTCACCATGCTCGCGTGGGCGGGCGGAGCGCTGGCGCTGGGCTGGCTCAGGCTGGTCCGGGACGACGCGAACCGGTGATGTGGATTTCTGTGGCAAACGTGTGGATCGCGCGTTCCGATTCTGAGTGAATCCACGCCGTAGATTCTGTGTCAGAACCGCCCACGGACCCGAGACCGTGGG
>JBDSPC010000193.1:0-4874 GCA_039914485.1 Nocardioides sp. | reverse complement strand
GCTCCTCGAGACCGACGATCGCCTTGGCGACGCCGAACACCTTGACCGGGAGCTCGGTCAGCGACTTGGCCACGTCGACGGTCATGCCGCCCATCTGCCGCGCGGTGTAGACCGGGCCACCGGTCTCATAGATCGGAGTCAGCTCGGGCAGGACACCCAGGAAGCCGACCGGGGTCAGCTTCTCCGAGTCGTTCTCGAGCGGTCGCGGCTGCACCGAGGTGGTCGTCTCCAGGGTGAGCTCCTGACCGTCGCGCGACACGACGAGGGTCGCCTTGCCGTCGTCGTTGCCCCGGATCGCCTTCTGCATCTGGGCCCAGTCGGTCACCGGCACGCCGTTGAACGCGACAAAGCGATCGCCGGGCTCCAGACCGGCGGCGGCCGCGGGCGTCTTGTTGTTCTTCAGCTCGTCGGCAGTGCAGACCCGTCCGTCCTCGTCCGCCGGGACGATGCAGGGCACCACTTCGGCGACGACGGGCTCGGCCTTGGCATCAACGATCTGCCCGACGGTGGCGAAGACTCCCCAGAACAGGAGGAACGCGATGGTGATGTTGACCATCGGGCCGCCCGACATCACCACGACCTTCTGCCACCAGGGCCGCTTGTAGAAGAGCCGGTCGCGGTCCTCCGGGCCGATGTGCTCCCACTCGGCGGCGCGCGCGTCACTGATCAGCTGGGTGAACATGCCGGTGTTGGACTTACGGACCCGCAGGTCGTCGTCTGCGTCGCCCGTGGTGTCGCCCTTGCCGGGCGGCAGCATGCCGACGATCTTGACGTAGCCGCCGAGCGGGATCGCCTTGACGCCGTATTCCGTCTCGCCGATCTTCTTGCTCCACACGGTCGGCCCGAAGCCGACGAACCACTGGGTGACCTTGCCGCCGAACTTCTTCGCCGGGATCAGGTGTCCGAACTCGTGCAGGCCGATCGATGCCATGATCGCGATCGCGAAGATGAGCACGCCCAGCGTGTAGTAGAGCGCGGTCACAGGGTCTCTCCGATGGTGAGCGTTGCCTCCTCGCGCGCCCAGGTGTCCGCGGCGAGGATGTCGTCGATCGTCAATTGCTCCTGCAAGGGTACGTCGTGGCGCGCAACCACGGCGGCAACCGTGGGCACGATGTCGACGAAGCGCAGCCGGCCCGCCATGAAGGCGTCGACGCACACCTCGTTGGCGGCGTTGTAGACCGCCGGTGCCGTCGCGCCGCGCTCCCCCGCCTGCCGGGCGAGCGACACGGCCGGGAAGGCCTCGTCGTCGAGCGGGAAGAACTCCCACGTCTCGGGGCGGGTCCAGTCGACGGCCGGAGCGGCGTCGGGCACGCGGTCGGGCCACGCCAGGCCGAGCGCGATCGGGATCATCATCGTGGGCGGGCTCGCCTGCACGAGCGTCGAGCCGTCGGTGAACTCCACCATCGAGTGCACGACGCTCGTCGGATGGACGACGACCTCGATCTTGTCGAAGGGCAGGTCGAAGAGCAGGTGGGCCTCGATCACCTCGAGCCCCTTGTTGACCAGGGTGGCCGAGTTGATCGTGATCACCGGGCCCATCGACCAGGTGGGGTGCTTGAGCGCCTGCTCGAGCGTGACCTCGGAGAGCTCCTCGCGGGTGCGGCCGCGGAACGGTCCCCCGCTGGCGGTCAGCACGAGGCGGCGTACCTCCGCCGGCGTCCCGCCGCGCAGGCACTGCGCGACCGCGGAGTGCTCCGAGTCGACGGGCACGATCTGGCCGGGCCTGGCGCGGGCGGTGACCAGCGGGCCGCCCATGATCAGCGACTCCTTGTTGGCCAGCGCCAGGGTGGTGCCGGCGTCGAGCGCGGCCAGGGTCGGGCGCAGGCCGACGGCGCCGGTGATGCCGTTGAGCACGACGTCGCACGCCATGCCGGCGGCCTCGGTGGAGGCGTCCTCGCCGAGGCCGCTGAAGGCCGGCTCGAACTCGGCCACCTGCTGGTCGAAGAGCTCCTCGTTGGAGCCGCCCGCCGTCATGCCGACCACCCGGAACCGATCGGGGTTGGCGCGGACCAGGTCGAGGGCCTGCGTGCCGATGGACCCGGTGCTCCCGAGAACGACGATGTCGCGCTTCATGACTGGTCCGCCAGGACGAGGGTCTCGGCCGACATCAACGGAGTCAGGACGGGGTCGACGACGTCGCCGGCGGCCACGGCGAGGAGGTGGTCGGCGGTCGCGATCGCCGTACCGTCCACGACGCGAAGGGGGGCGTCGCCGGGCACGTCGGCACAGCCCGCCGGGTCCGTCTTGCCGGCGCGCATGGCCGTCTTCCAGTCGAGCTCGCTCGAGTCGTCGATCGTGACCAGAGGGACGTCACCGAAGTCGTGGCTTCCGGCGGTTCCGACCACGGCCAGAGCGGGCTTCGGCGAGGGTTCGCGGTGGAGCACGGCGCCCACGCGGGCGCAGGCGAGCTGGACCACGGTGTCCTCGAACGGGGGCGCGTCCTGCAGCACGACCTCGGCACCCAGGCCGACACCGAAGGCCTGCAGCACTCCGGCGAAGGCACCCACCTCGGTCAGCAGCCGGGCGAACGTCACCGGGCGCTCTCCGTCCAGCAGCGCGACCTGCTCGGCATGCCCTCGGATGACGTGGATGTCGACGGCGTTGTAGCAGGCATTCAGCGTGCCGGGATCGCCCGCGGGCTGCCGGAACCAGATCACGTCCATGCGGCCATCCTTCCGCATGCCTCGTGCTCAGCGGGCGCCGGTCATGCCCTCACGCGAGTCGCCGGAGAGCCGCTGGGCGACGTAGATCGGCACCGCCGAGAACAGGATCAGGGCGGCCGCGACGACGTTGACGACCGGGGCCTGGTTGGGCCGGAAGAGGTTCTGGTAGATCCAGATAGGCAACGTCTGGATGCCCTGGCCGACGGTGAACGTGGTCACGATGATCTCGTCGAAGGACAGGGCGAAGGACAGCAGTCCGCCGGCCAGCAGGGCCGATCGCAGCATCGGCAGGGTCACCATCCGGAACGTGGTGAACGGCCCGGCCCCGAGATCCATCGAGGCCTCCTCGAGGTTGCCGCCCAGTCGCCGGAGGCGCGCGATCGCATTGTTGAAGACCGTCACCATGCAGAAGGTCGCGTGCGACACGACCAGCGTGAAGAGGCCCAGCTCGATGCCGAAGATCGTCAGGAAGGCGTTGGCCAGCGCGATGCCCGTGACCACGCCGGGCAGGGCGATGGGAAGGATGATGAGCAGGGAGACTGCGTCACGTCCGAAGAAGTCGTAGCGCGCCAGTGCCAGCGCGGCCAGGGTGCCCAGCACCAGGGCGATCACGGTGGCCATGACCGCCACCTCGAACGAGACCCAGATCGCGGAACGGGCCCCGGTGGACTCGAAGGCTGCCGACCACCACTTCGTGGTGTAGCCGCTCGGTGGCCACGCGAAGGTGCGCGAGACGTTGAACGAGTTGACCAGCACCAGGAGCAGGGGCAGGTAGATCAGCACCAGCACCAGCCCGGAGAAGGCGGCGAGGAAGCGACGGGTCCACGGCGAGAGCGTCACAGGTTCTCCAGCGCTCCCGTGCGCCGGGCGGCACCGAGATAGGCGAGCATCACGACGACCGGGATCGTCGAGACGGCGGCGGCGAACGGCATGTTGTTGCCGGTGAGGAAGTTGTCGTAGACCACGTTGCCGAGCATCTGGTTGGAGCCGCCCACGATCTTGACGGCGATGTAGTCACCCAGGGTGAGCGAGAACGTGAAGATCGACCCGGCGACGAACGCCGGGACGAGCACCGGCATCACGACGCGGCGCAGGGTCATCGCCGTACCGGCTCCCAGGTCGGCCGACGCCTCCAGCAGGGAGTTGGGGAGCCGCTCGAGGCCGGCGTAGACCGGCAGGATCATGTAGGGCAGCCACAGGTAGGACAGCGTGATCACGGTCGCGGCGAGGCCGTAGCCCGGTGTGTCCAGGCCGAACGGCCGGGCCAGCCACGCGACGGGCCCCGAGTCGGACAGCATGCCGCGCCAGGCATAGGCCTTGACGAGATAGGACGCCCACAGCGGCGTGAGTACGGCGATGAGCAGCACCCGCTGCCACCGGACCGACGCCACCTTGGCCATGTAGATCGCGATCGGCAGCGCCAGGACGGCGTCGATCAGGGTCACCGCGAACGCCACCACCAACGTCCGGATCGTGACCGAGCGGTAGACGTCGATGGAGAACAGGTCGCGGTAGTTCTGCAGCGTCCACGCCCGCTGGATGTTGCCGGTGAAGCCGTCGACGGTCCACAGCGAGGTGATGAACAGGGCGGCCAGGGCACCGAGGTACGCCACCCCCAGCCACAGCATGGGCGGCCCGAGGAGCAGCCCGAGCCGGAGCCGGGGGTGGCGGTGCAGGATGCCGGTGGCCATGGTCAGCCCTTGACCTCGGTCCAGGCCTGGGTCCACTGGGTGTACGTCGTGCACTTCACGTCGGTGCGACCGTCCAGGCACTGCTCGATCGGGGTCGTCCAGTACCAGATCTGGTCTGCGTAGTCCTCCTCCCCGGCGTGGAAGGTCTCGCAGTGGCCAGCCGTCGCGACGTCGCAGGCCTTGGCGTTCGCAGGTGCCTCGCCGAACCACTCGGCCACGGCCGCGTTGGCCTCGGGGCTGATGATGTGGTCGAGCCAGGCGTAGGCGCAGTTGCGGTGCTCGGTCTTCGAGCTGACCATCCAGGTGTCCGACCAACCGGTCGCGCCCTCCTCCGGCAGGATCGCCTCGACCGGGACCTTGTCGGCCTGGGCGACGTTGGCAATGACCTGCCAGGTCGTGCCGACGGTGCTGTCGCCCGTCGTGAAGGCCTGGACCTCCTTGAGGTAGTCCGACCAGTACTCGCTGACGTGCTCGTTCTGTGCCTTGAGCAGATCGACCGCTGCCGCCAGCTGGTCCTCGT
>JBDSPC010000148.1:0-14101 GCA_039914485.1 Nocardioides sp. | reverse complement strand
GTGGAGTCGAGCTTGCGGAGCGCCTTCTCCTTGCGCTTGCGGTGCTTGAGCACACCGGCGGCCTCCTCGATGAAGCCGCGGCGGTCCTCGGGGGTCGCGTGCAGGATCGTGTCGAGCTGGCCCTGGCCGACGATGACGTGCATCTCGCGGCCGATGCCGGAGTCGCTGAGCAGCTCCTGCACGTCGAGCAGCCGGCAGCTGTTGCCGTTGATGGCGTATTCAGAGCCGCCGTTGCGAAACATCGTGCGCGAGATCGTGACCTCGGCATACTCGATCGGCAGCGCACCGTCGCTGTTGTCGATGGTCAGCTGCACCTCGGCCCGGCCCAGCGGCGGGCGGCCGGAGGTGCCGGCGAAGATGACGTCCTCCATCTTGCCGCCGCGCAGCGACTTGGCGCCCTGCTCGCCCATCACCCAGGCGAGCGCGTCGACGACGTTGGACTTGCCGGAGCCGTTCGGACCGACGATGCAGGTGATCCCGGGCTCGAGCTGGAGCGTCGTCGCGGACGCAAAGGACTTGAAGCCCTTCAGCGTGAGGCTCTTGAGGTACAACGTGCGGCTCCCCTGCAAATTCTGATCGGGCGCGGTGAGTACGGCGTGGGTTCCTACCGCAGGTGCGGCATCTTCTCAGACGCCGGGGGAAGCAGGGCCACCCTAACCGCCGCGGGCCGCGGTTCAGCGGACGTCCGCTCAGAGCATGGCGCCCGGATTGAGGATCCCGTCGGGGTCGAGCGCGTCCTTGACCCGCCGCGTGAGGGCCATGACGTCGGCGCCGAGCTGGGCCGGCAGGGCCGACTTCTTGGTGCGGCCGACGCCGTGCTCCCCGGTGATGGTGCCGCCGAGCCCGATCGCGGCGATCATGATCTCGTCGAAGGCGACCAGCGTCCGGACGCGAGCGGCGTCGTCGCCGCGCGGGACCACGATCAGCGGGTGCGTGTTGCCGTCGCCGGCGTGCGCGACCACCGGGATCAGCAGGTCGTGCCGCGCGGCGATCACGGCCACGGCGTCGACCAGCTCGGGCAGTCGAGGCACCGGGACACCGACGTCCTCCAGCATCAGCTCGCCGAGCAGCTCCACCGCCGGGATCACCATCCGCCGGGCCTGCACGAACTGCTCCCCCTCGTCGGCGTCGTCGGTGACGAAGACGTCGGCAGCACCCACCGCCAGGCAAGCCGCCCGCATGGACTCCACCTCGGCGGCGCACGCCGTGCCGGGTGCGTCGCTCTGCGCCACCAGCAGCGCACCGGCGGCGGTGTCGAGACCCATCGGCCGGTGCGACTCCACGGCCCGGATCGAGGGTTGGTCCATCAGCTCGAGCATCGAGGGCCGCAGGCCGCTGCGGATCGCGACCACCGCCTCCGCCGCGGCGGTCATCGTCGGGAAGGTCGCCACGAGGGTGGCTCCGGCCGGCTGGGCGGGCACCAGTCGCAGGATCGCCCGGGTGACGATGCCCAGCGTGCCCTCGCTGCCGACGAAGAGCTTCACCAGCGACAGCCCGGCCGCATCCTTGATCCGCCGGCCGCCCAGGCTCACCAGCGTCCCGTCGGCCAGCACCACGTCGAGCCCGAGCACGTAGTCGGTCGTCACGCCGTACTTCACGCAGCACAGGCCGCCCGCGTTGGTGGCGATGTTGCCGCCGATGGAGCAGATCTCGTACGACGACGGGTCGGGCGGATACCAGAGGCCGTGCTCGGCGGCGGCGGCCTTGACGTCCTTGTTGAAGGCTCCGGGCTCGACAACGGCGACCTGGCACGCGGGATCCACGTCGATCGCCGTCATCCGTTCGAGGCTGACCACGATCCCGCCGTCGACGGCACTGGACCCTCCCGACAGCCCGGTGCCGGCGCCGCGCGGGACCACCGCGACTCCGTGCTCGGCCGCCCACCGAACGGCCGTCTGCACGTGCTCGGCGCTCTCGGCGCGCACCACGGCGGCCGGAGTCCCCGCGTGCGGGTCCTGCGACCTGTCCCGGCGGTACTTCTCGACCCGGTCGGCGTCGACCACCACGACGCCGTCGGGCAGTGAGGCCACCAGAGCGTCGATGAGGTCGGTGCCCGGCGCGGCCATGTCGCCATGCAACCACGCCAGGCGCCCTCACGTCGCCGAGATCGCTGCCGCCTCGTCCTCGTGCGCGATCTTCGCCAGCTCGCGCCAGACGAGTGCCAACGTCAGTCCCGAGCCCACGAAGGCGAACCACCAGGGCGCGGTCACGCCCCACTGCTGCGCGATCAGGCCGCCGATCAGCGAGCCGATCAGCATCCCGCCCATCACGCACAGCATGTAGACCGACCCGACCCGACCCTGGAACTCGGTCGGCACCGCACGTTGTCGAACCGCGTTCGACAGCGTGCCCCAGACGAACGCGTAGGCGCCGAAGAAGAACATCAGCGGATAGGCGGCGTACGGCGATGTCGTGACCGCCATCGCGAGGTGGAAGAGCACTTCGCACAGCAGCACGGCGCGCATCAGCGTCGCGAGCGGCACCCGCTTCTCGATCCGGCCGTAGGAGACGGTGCCGAGCAGCCCGCCGAGCGCGGCGGCGGTCGTCAGCAGGCCGAAGCCGGCCTCGTCGATCCCGACGCGTTCGAGCGCCCACAGCACCAGCACCGCCCACGGCGCGGCCCACGTGACGTTGAAGGCGACGATCACCAGCGCGAGCGTGCGCACCGGGCCGTTGCCGGCCAGCCAGCGCACCCCCTCGGCGATGTCCTGTCGGACATGGGTGTCGACGTGCTCTCGGACCGCACCCTTGGGCGTCGCGATCCGCGAGATCAGGACGACGCCCAGCGCGACGCAGATCGTCTGGATCAGGAACGGCCAGGCCATGCCCACCGTGAACAGGAGGGCACCGATGGCCGGACCGATCAGCTGGTTGGCCGTCAGGAAGCCCGCCATGATCCGGGCGTTCGCGATGCCGAGGTCCTGCTTGTCGACCAGCATCGGCGTCAGGGTGCTGGTCGTCGTGTCCGCGAACACCTCGGCCAGCCCGACCAGGAACATCGCCACGAGCACCAGCCAGATGTTGACGTGCCCGGTGTAGATCACGACGCACAGTCCGGCCAGCACGATGGCTCGCGCACCGTCCATCACCATCACCACGAGACGCCGGTCCAGCCGATCGGCCAGCGCGCCGGCGAGCAGGCCGAACAGCAGCCACGGCAGCAGACGGGCCATCGTGGCCGCTGCGACCAGCGTCGGATCGCGGGTCTGCGAGGCCACCAGCAGCGGCCCGGCGGCCAGCATCAGGCCGTCACCGGTGTTGGTGGTCCACGACGACGCCACCAGCCAGCGGAAGCTGCGTCCGAGCCGTTCGGGGAAGACTGTTTCGACGACGCGGCTCACAAGCGGAGGAGCCTAGTCCGGCTGGTCGCTCCACCCCTACGGGTTTACCGGCCTTCCCGAGGGGCTCCGCCGAGGTGATACTTGCGCGGTGGCCGGGACCCACCGGCCCGACAACCATCGGGGGAACTGATGATTCGAACTGTTGGAGTGGCCGTCACCGCCACCGTTGCCCTGCTCGTGCCCACGACCGGCGCCCACGCCGTCACCGCCGAGCGCGGCACCTCGATCGCCGGCAGCTGGAAGGGCGGCGTGTACGGCGACAACGGCGGCGCCGCCGGCTACACCGCCAAGGTCAGCCTGAAGAAGAACGCCCAGGGTCGCTGGGTGGGCAAGGTGAGCTACCCCGGCACCTGCTCGGGCCGATGGGCCTTCAAGGGCAAGTCCGGCGGCGCGTTCAAGTTCCGCGAGCGGATCACCAACGACCCCGCTGGTGGCGGGACCTGCGCAACCCCGGTCAACGCCTCGGTCCAGCGAGAGGGCGCCAAACTCCGCGTCCGGTGGACCGAGCCGCGCACCGGGGACAGCGCGACGATGCTGGCCAAGAAGGTCTGACCAGGCCGTTGCCGTCAGGCCGGGAGCATCTCCGGCTCGAGCATCTCCGCCGCGAGCACGGCGGTCGCCTGCTCGGCGATCAGCCGGTCGTTCTCGACCTTGAGTCGCAGGACCAGCGTCTCGAGCTCGGACACCCGGTTGCGCAGGCGCTGGTTCTCGAGGCCCAGTCGGGCGGGGATGCGTTGGTCGCTGTGCAGGTAGCCGATCAGCGCCTTCGCCATGAGGAGCGCCCCTTCTGAAGTGTGGGCGACCGCGGCTTTGCGGCCGTCTACAAGAGTCCCACCCGGTCGGGGTGGGGTCAATGTGAGGCGGGTGTTTTCCGGGGTGCTCGCGGTGGTCTCTGACACACCGGGCAGTAGTACGACGACCGGTTCATGAAGGCCGCCCGCCGCATCGGTGTCCCGCAGCGGTCGCACGGCTCACCCTCGCGCCCGTAGGCGTGCAGCGAGCGGTCGAAGTAGCCGGACTCACCGTTGACGTTGACGTAGAGCGCGTCGAAGGACGTGCCGCCCTGGCCGAGCGCGTCCTGCATGACGGTGGTGGCGTGGCCGAGCACGTCGCGGGCCTGCGCGAGCGTGAGCCGGTCCCCCGGCCGGTCGAAGTGCAGCCGGGCGCGCCACAGTGCTTCGTCGGCGTAGATGTTGCCGATGCCGGAGACGAGGTTCTGGTCGAGGAGCTGCCGCTTGATCCCGACCGTACGGCGACGCATGCGCCTGACCACGCCGTCCAGGTCGAACTCCGGGTCGAGCGGGTCGCGGCCGATGTGCGCAATCTCGGTCGGCAGCTCGGCGCCGCCCTCGGAGACGAGCAGGCCACCGAACATCCGCTGGTCCACGAACCGCATCTCGAGCGGGCGGCCATCCGGGCCGGACAACGCGAACCGCACCCGCAGGTGCTTCTCGTCCTCCGCCCCTGGCTGCTGGAGCAGCATCTGCCCGCTCATGCCGAGGTGGCCGAGCACGGCGTCGCCGGAGCCGAGGGCGAGCCAGAAGTACTTCCCGCGTCGGCGTACGGCCTCGATCCGCTCACCGATCAGGGCGGCGACGAACCCGTCGGCGCCCCGCGCGTCCCGGCGCAGCGGGCGCGGGTGCAGCACCTCGACGCCGGTGACGGTGGCGCCGGTGACGTGGCGGGCCAGTCCGGCGCGGACGACCTCGACCTCGGGGAGCTCGGGCAAGGGGTCAGGCTTGCTGGTCGGCGGCCTGGGCGAGCGCCTTCGCCTCGGAGAGCTCGAGGTAGGCGGTCTCCGCGGCACCCTGCTCGGCCTGCTTCTTCGAGCGGCCCGTGCCCCGGCCGTAGAGCTGGTCGCCGACCCGGACGCGAGCGACGAAGGTCTTCATGTGATCGGGACCGTCGTCCTCGATCACGTATTCGGGGACACCGAGCGCGAGGGTCGCCGAGAGCTCCTGCAGGGAGGTCTTCCAGTCCAGGCCGGCGCCCATCGTGGCGGCGGCGATCATCACGTCGTCGAACAGCAGGTGCACGACGTCGGCTGAGGCATCGATGCCGCCACTCATGTGGATGGCGCCGATGACGGCCTCGACGGTGTCGGACAGGATCGAGGCCTTCTCACGGCCGCCAGTCGATTCTTCGCCGCGGCCGAGCTTGATGTGCTTGCCGAGATCGATCCGGCGAGCCACGTCGGCCAACGCGCGAGCGTTGACCACCGCGGCACGCAGCTTGGCCAGCCGCCCCTCGGAGAGGTCGGGGTGGCTGGTGTAGAGCGTCTCGGTGACCACGACGCCGAGCACCGAGTCCCCCAGGAACTCGAGGCGCTCGTTGGTCGGCAACCCACCGTTCTCGTAGGCGAACGACCGGTGGGTCAGGGCGCGCTCGAGGAGCTCGGGATCCAGGACTGGATTCCCGAGCGCCTCACGCAGCTCCTGGGTGCTCAGCGGAGTTGCTTGAACTCGCTCAGAGGACCTGGCGACGGGCGGCGCGAGCGCCGTACTGACCGCAGGCGCCACACGCACGGTGGGGCAGGTGCTTCTCGGCGCAGGCCGGGTTGGCGCAGGTCACGAGGCTCGGCGCGACGGCCTTCCACTGCGACCGGCGGTGGCGCGTGTTGCTTCGCGACATCTTCCGCTTCGGAACAGCCATGGTTCTCTCCTTGTGTTGCCGACCGAGTCGCCTCGGGCGTAAGTGTCAGTCTGGGGATTCAGTCTGTGGTGGTGCTGGGGTCCTGCAGTGTCTCAAGCCCTTGGAGTCCGGCCCACCGGGGGTCGATCGGCTCCTCGTGCCCGTGCTCGGGATCATCGGCCAGTCGGGCGCCACATTCGACGCACAAACCGGGACAGTCCTCCTCACACAACGGCTGGAACGGCAGTGCAAGCACCACCGCGTCCCGCAGCAGTGGCTCGAGGTCGAGCAGGTCGTCCTCGAGCCGGCTGGTCTCGTCCTCCAGGTCCGTGTCGGACGAGTCGTGCCGGACGTCGTCGTACACGAACAGCTCCTGGAGCCGGACGGAGATCTCGTCCTCGATCGGCTCCAGGCACCGTGCGCATTCGCCGTCCAGCTCTGCCGTAGCGGAGCCGGAGACCAGCACGCCCTCCATGACCGCCTCGAGCCGCAGGTCGAGTTCGACCGGCGAGCCTTCAGGGACATGCAAGACTTCGATGCCAAGTTCTGCCGGCGCCGGGACGGTGCGCACCATTTCCAGCTGGGACCCCGGGCGGCGGCCGAGCTCGCGTGTGTCGAGCACGAGCGGCGCTCTCGGGTCCAGGCTGGTCATGACTTCACTCCAAACCGGACACTGAACAGAACCACGGAATCGTAGCCGTCGGGCGGGTGAAGGGGCAAAACGGAGATCAGTCCCCCGCGCTCTCGCGCTCGGCCAGTCGCTTGAGCAGGTGCTCCCGGACGAACTCGGGCACCAGCCCGGTCACGTCGCCGCCGAAGGTGGCCACCTCCTTGACCAGGCTGCTGGCCAGGAACGACCACTCCGGACTGGTCGGCACGAACACCGTCTCCACGACGGGGGCCAGGCTGGAGTTCATCTGCGCCATCTGCAGCTCGTAGTCGAAGTCGGTGACGGCGCGCAGGCCCTTGACGATCGCGTCGATGTCCTGCTCGAGGCAGAAGTCGGTGAGCAGACCGGTGAAGCCGTCGACCCGGACGTTGTCCCACGGGGCGCAGGCCTCGGTGAGCATCGCGATCCGCTCCTCGGGCGAGAACAGCCGGTTCTTGGACTTGTTGACCCCGACCGCGACGACGACCTCGTCGAAGAGCTTCGCCGAGCGACCGATGATGTCGAGATGGCCGTTGGTCACCGGGTCGAAGGAGCCGGGGCAGACCGCCCTGTGCAAGCGGCCGGGGGTGCGCTCGGGCATCGTGTCACTCCTGACCGTCGGGGGATCCAGCAGGGGGCCGGGCGGCGTGACCGTACCAAAGCATCGTCTCGCCGTACTTCTTCGACCGCTCGCCGTCCAGACCGGCCGGCCAGCCCAGCGCGGGGCCGCGGACGGACCGTTCGACGACGACCAGCGCCCCCGGCACCAGCCACTCCGCGCCCACGAGGGCAGACAGGGCCGCAGTCACGTCTGCGTCGGAGAGCGGATAGGGCGGGTCCAGGAACGCGATGTCGTAGGGCGCCGTGGGCGTCTTGCGCAGCGCGGTGACCACCGACGTGGCGATCACGTTGGTGCGCGCGGCACCCAGGGTCTCGGCGTTGCGGGCGATCAGGGCTGCGGTCTTGCGGTCCTGCTCGACGAACGTCACGACGCCTGCCCCGCGCGACCAGGCCTCGAGGCCGACCGCGCCGGACCCGGCATACAGGTCGAGGAAGCGCAGTCCGTCCAGCGAGCCGCACCACGCCTCGACGGCGGAGAACAGGGCTTCGCGCACGCGGTCGCTGGTGGGCCGGGTGGCCACGCCGCGCGGCGTGACCAGGCGCCGTCCCCCTGCTGCTCCCCCGATGATCCGCGTCATGACTTGTCCACGAACTCCGAGTGCCTCGAGGCTTCGATGTCGGCGACGGCGGCCGCCAGCACTGGGTACGGCGCCAGGTCGGCGTCCTCCGCCAGCAGCTCGTCGGCGGCCTCCCGAGCGCGGATGATCGTCTTCTCGTCCCGCAGCACCCGCAGGGTGACCAGGCTGGACCGGAAGCCCGACTGGTTGGCGCCGAGCACGTCGCCCTCACGGCGCTGCTCGAGGTCGACCTTGCTCAGCTCGAAGCCGTCGGTCGTCGAGGCGACCGCGTCGAGGCGCTCGCGGGCAGGGGTGTCGGCCTCGGCCCGGGACACCAGCAGGCAGAGACCGGGCAGGCCACCTCGACCGACCCGGCCGCGGAGCTGGTGGAGCTGGCTGACGCCGAACCGGTCAGCGTCGAGGAGCACCATCGTGGTGGCGTTGTGCACGTCGACACCGACCTCGATGACGGTGGTGGAGATGAGCACGTCGATCTGGCCGGCGGCGAAGGCGCGCATCGTGCGGTCCTTCTCGTCGGGCGGCAGCTTGCCGTGCAGGATCGCGGTCCGAAGCCCCTGCAGCGCTCCCCCGGCGAGCTCCTCGTGAAGGTCCTCGACGGCGGCGAGCGGCACCTTCTTCGTGGTGACCTCGCCGTCCTCGTCGACGTCGAGCTGGTCGCTCTCGCCCTCCTCGAGGGTGTCGCCGCTGATGCGGGGGCAGACGACGTAGACCTGGTGGCCCTTGCCGACCTCCTCGCGCACCCGCTCCCACACGCGCCCGATCCACGAGGGCTGGTCGACGAGCGGCACGACGTTGGTCTGGATCGGGGCACGGCCGGCGGGCAGCTCGGTGAGCACGGAGGTCTCGAGGTCGCCGAAGACGGTCATCGCGACGGTCCGCGGGATCGGGGTCGCGGTCATCACCAGGACGTGCGGCGGCGAGCCCGCCTTGTCGGTGAGGGCGGCTCGCTGCTTGACGCCGAAGCGGTGCTGCTCGTCGACCACGACGAGGCCGAGGTCGGCGAAGGAGACGGAGTCCTCGAGGAGCGCGTGCGTGCCGATCACGAGGCCAGCCTCCCCACTTCCCATCAGTCCAAGCGCATGGTCCTTGGCGGCCTTGGACATCGAGCCGGTGAGCAGCGCGACGGAGGTGCCGTCGGCGGCGCCACCGAGCATCCCGCCCTGCGCGAGGTCGCCGAGCATCGCGGAGATCGAACGGTGGTGCTGCTGGGCGAGCACCTCGGTGGGCGCCAGCAGGACCGCCTGACCGCCTGAGTCGACCACGCGCAGCATCGCCCGCAGCGCGACGAGCGTCTTGCCGGAGCCCACCTCGCCCTGCAGCAGCCGGTTCATCGGGTGCGGCTGGGCGAGCTCGGACTCCAGCACGGCGCCGATCTCGCGCTGACCGCCCGTGAGCTCGAACGGCAGCCGCTCGTCGAAGGCCGCCAGCAGGCCCCCGCCGCCCGTTCGTGCCTGCGCCCCGAGGGCTCGCTGGGCGGCTCGACGACGGGCCAGCACCAGCTGCAGCACGAGCGCTTCCTCGAAGCGGAAGCGGCGCTGGGCGGCACCGGCCTGGGCGTAGTCGTCGGGGCCATGGACGAGGCGGAGCGCGGTCATCACGTCGAGCACGTCGTAGCGCTGGCGCAGCTCGGGCGTCAGCATGTCGGGCACGTCGGTGACCAGGTCGAGCGCGACCCGGATCACCTTGATGAGGTCCCAGACGTAGAGCTTGTTGGTCAGCGGATAGACCGGCAGCAGCTTGCTGAGGGTCTCGTCCTCCCCGTCACCGTCGCCGAACATCAGCTGGTGCGGCTGCTCGAGCTGCCAGCTGCCGTTGAACACCTTCGTCTTGCCGGTGAAGAGCCCGCGGCTGCCGGGCGACATCTGTTCGACGTACGAATTGGCCTGCCCGGCATAGGGACTGAAGAAGGACAGCGAGAAGGAAGGGCCGTTGGTGCGGATGCGTACCTCGGTGCGGAACTGCGTCTTGCGCCCGCGCTGGAACGGCTTCACCGACGCGCTCGTCACCTCGCCGACGACCGACAGCAGCTGGCCCACCTCAGGAGTGCCCACCTCGGAGAGTTCAGTCGTCTCGACGTAGCGGCGGGGAAAATGCCGCAGCAGTTCCCCCACCGTGGTGATGCCGAGCCCCTCCTCGACGAGCTTGCGCTTGGGTGAGCGACCGAAGACGCTCGCCACCGGCGACTCAGGCGTGATCGAGACCATTCACTCCACGCTCACGAGCAGGGGGTAACGGTCCTGGCCGCCGTCGTAGACCACCACGTCGACGGCCGGGTGCGTGCTCTCGACGTAGGCCGCAGCGCCGGCCGCCATCTCCTCGCCCCCGGCGCCCGCGACGATCGTCACCAGCTCGCCACCGCCGCCGAGGAGCCGCTCGATGATGTCCACGGCCACGGTGTGGGCGTCGTGGCCGACGATCGCGAAGTCGCCGGCGATGACGCCGAGCACGTCACCGGGCTCGCAGGGGCCGGCCATCGTCATCGCCTGCTTGGCCGCGACGGTGACGGCGCCGTGGCGGGCGTGGCGCGCGGTGGCGGTCATCTCGCGGACGTCCTGGTCGAAGGTGCGGCCCGGCTCGTGCACCGCGATGGCCGCCAGTCCCTGGACCTGGGCCTGCGAGGCGACCACCTCGACGCGGATCTCGCCGGTCTCCTCCGCCGTGCGGGCCGCGATCTCGGCCACGCGCACGGAGTCGGCATCGTTGGGCAGGACCACGACCTCCGCGGCCCCGCACTGCATGATCGCGTCGAGGATCTGACCGGTCGAGGGTCGCTGCCCCGGACCGCCCGCGACGACGACAGCGCCGGCCCCCTCGAAGAGCGCAGCCAGGCCGGGGCCGGCGGCGACGGCCACGACCTTGCGACCGGACCTCGTCGTGTGCCGGCGGGCCTCCGTGGCCTCGGCGATCTGCTCTGCGAAGTGGGTCACGCGGACGCGGTAGGGCCGGCCGGCCTCGATGCCGGCCTCGATCGCGGCGCCCACGTCGTCGACGTGGACGTGGACGTTCCAGAGGCGGTCGCTGCCGACCACGACGAGGCTGTCGCCGAGTGCGGCGAGCGCCTTCTTGAGCACCGGGATCGCGGTCTCGTCGGCATCGAGGAGATACATCACCTCGTAGGACGGGCCGTCGGGGGTGAGGTCGACACCGTCACCGGTCAGCGCCGGAAGCCGCACCGGGATGCGCCGCACCCCGGCCGGGGCGCGTGGTGGGCGGCGACCGGTCGCGACGGTCTCGGCCGCGTCGAGGACGACGACGAGGCCGCGACCGCCCGCGTCGACGACTCCGGCATCGGCCAGTGCCTTGAGCTGGGTGGGCGTGCGCGCGAGCGCCTCCCGGGCGGCGGCGCCGGCCGCCGTGAACACGTCGCGGGTGCGTGCGCCGTCGACCGCGGCGCTCGCCATCGCAGCATCGGAGGCGGCTCGGGCGACGCTGAGGATCGTGCCCTCGACCGGCACCCCGACGGCGGCGTAGGAGGCGTCGGTCGCGCGCTGCATCGCCTCGGCCGCGACCCTGGCGTTGCGGGTCTCACCCGTCTCCTCGGCCAGCCGGGCGACGTAGGCCCCGAGCATCTGGCTGAGGATGACGCCGGAGTTGCCGCGCGCGCCCAGGAGCGCGCCGCGGGCGACGATCCGGAACGCGTCAGCGGTGCCGAGCCCGGGATCCTCGGCGATGGCCTGGACGATCGCGTCACGGGCCGCGGAGACGGTGAGGAACATGTTGGTGCCGGTGTCGCCGTCGGGCACGGGATAGACGTTGAGCGCGTCGATCTCCTCGCGCGCGCCGGACAGTGCGTCGGTGGCGATCTCCACGAAACGGGCCAGGGCCAGGGTCGACATGCCGCTCGGCACGGTCTCCATCGCGCAGCACCTTTCCCGGATGTGTGGGTCGAAGGGCACAGGCTAGCCGGGGTCACCGACATCGGACAGAAGACTCCCGCCCAAATCAACAGGCCCCGAGAGCATGCTCTCGGGGCCTGTTGTGAAAGACGTCAGGTCAGCGAGTGACCTTGCCGGCCTTGAGGCAGCCGGTGCAGACGTTCAGACGCTTGGGCGCACCGTTGACGGTGGCGCGCACGCGCTGGATGTTCGGGTCGAAGCGACGCTTCGTAATCTTGCGCGACCAAGGTCGGTTGTTGCCGAAGCCGGGCTTCTTGGCGCAGATGTCACAGACGGCAGCCACCGTGTACTCCTGAAGATTCGTTGGTGATTCGAGAACGAGCGGGCCCGCCTGGAGCCGAGACCGGCCAGCGAGCAACCGAACAAGAGTATCCGACCTGTCGGGTTGGGAGAAATCGAGCGCGGTTTGCTCAGAAGTGCGTCCAGCCGGTGGGGCCTTCGTAGTCCCCGCCGTCCACCGTGACGCCCTCTCCATCGCTGACCGAACCGATGACGACCCAGCCCTCGGGCACGTCCGTGGCGCTCGGGAAGGTCGCGAGCAGCGAGTGGTCGTCGCCGCCGCCGAGCACGAACTGCAGCGGGTCGGCGCCGAGCGCGGCCCCCACGGCGACGAGCGGCTCGGCGAGGTCGAACGCATTGCGGCGTACGTCGATGGCGACCCCGCTCTCGTCGGCCAGGTGCTTCGCCTCGGCGAGCAGTCCGTCGGAGATGTCGATCATGGACGTGGCCCCGGCCTCGGCCGCGACCCTGCCTGCGGCGTACGGCGGAAGCGGCCGACGATAGGCCTCGACCAGCACCCGCGGCGACCGGAAGCCGCGACCGAGCACGGCCAGTCCGCCGGCGGCCCAGCCCTGACGTCCTGCCATCGCCAGCACGTCGCCAGCGACCGCGCCGGAGCGCACGACCGGCGCCTGGGTACAGGCGCCGATGACGGTCACCGCGATCACGATCTCGTCCGCCCGGGTCACGTCTCCCCCGACGACACTGGCGCCGACGGTCGCGCACTCCGCGGCGAACCCGCGGGCGAAGTCGAGCGCCCACTGCGCCGGCAGGTCGGGTGGCGCGGCCAGGCCGATCGTGAGCGAGTGGGCGGTGCCGCCCATCGCGTTGATGTCGGAGAGGTTCTGGGCAGCGGCGCGGTGCCCGACGTCCTCGGCGCTGGCCCAGTCGCGGCGGAAGTGCCGGCCCTCGACCATCAGATCGGTGGAGACCACGACGTGTCCGTTGCGGATGCGCAGCACGGCGGCGTCGTCGCCGGGGCCGATCAGCACGTGCTCGCCCTGCGCGAAGAGAGCCGTGAAGGCCTCGATCAGCCCGAATTCTCCGGCGTCGGCCAGGGTCGCGTCCGAGGGGAAAGCCATGTCGTCCATCAGACCAGATCGACGTGCCGAGGACGGGGGCCGGGCGGCTATCGAGAAGTGACGGCGCTCACGGTAGGTTGGCGCTCGCACACGCAAAGGCACCACTTCGATCGACACCGAGGAGTCCACGATGGTCGTCCAGGCCTACATCCTGATCCAGACCGACGTCGGCAAGGCAGCCGACGTGGCCAAGGCCATTGCCCAGGTCAAGGGCGTCACGCTCGCCGAGGACGTCACCGGCCCTTACGACGTGATCGTTCGCGCCGAGGCCCGCAACGTCGACGAGCTCGGCAAGCTGGTCGTCTCCAAGGTGCAGAACCTCGACGGCATCACGCGCACGCTGACGTGTCCCGTCGTCCACATCTGAGCCTGACTCACCGACGCCCCGTGTCCGTCCGGACGCGGGGCGTTGCTGTGCTCTGCCTCCTCGTTCTCGCTGCGGGCTGCTCCGACCTGCCCGATCTCTCGGATGACGAGGCCGCCGCCTGTGCCGAGCTGACGGCCGCGCTCCCCGACCGGGTCGCCGGCGAGGACCTCACCGACGACACCGACCGCACCGCGGCCTGGGGTGGGATCGAGCTCACCTGCGGGGTCGGGTTGCCTGCGGCGTACGACGACTTCTCCTCCTGCTCCGTCGTCGGGGACGTCGGCTGGTTCCTGCCCCCCGCGGAGCTCAAGGACCCGTCGGCCGACGTCACGGTCATGGCGCTGACCTACTCCCCGCGCGTCAGCGTGCTCATCCCCGCCGAGCACCGCGGCAGCGACGAGGTGCAGGTCGCCATCGCCGCAGCGATCACCTCCACGCTCGCCGAGGGCGACCCCTGCCTGTAGCCGACCGGGCACAAAGGTGCAGCGAAATCGCGCCGACCGGTCACAAAGTTCCGCCACTTTGTGACCGCCCCTCTGCGCCAGGCTTGTCGTGAGTCAGTTCGCGACAGGTAGAGGAGCGGTTGGTGTCGATCAGCGCGGGGTTCACAGCGGAAGAGATCCGCGAGATCGTGCATGAGTACACGGCGCACCCGTA
>JBDSPC010000238.1:0-7339 GCA_039914485.1 Nocardioides sp. | reverse complement strand
GGGGTTATGTGTCGCGAGCGCGTCGGCCGCAGTGCTCTCGGACGAGTGCCACTGGACGTCAGGCTGCATAGCCACCCAGCAGCTCGGCCAGCTTCAGGTGCGGAGCCGCCTCCTCAGGCTTGCTCTGGCGCTGCAGCGAGCGGCCGAGGAGCAGGTGCGCGTAGGGCTCGTGCGGGTCGATGGCGAGCACGTCGCGGGCGGCATCGATCGCCGGGCCGAACAGCGCGGAGTGGTAGTACGACCGCGCCAGCAGCAGCCGAGCCCCGGTCAGGCCGTGCCCGATCTCGTCGACCTCGAGCAGCTCCTTGAGCAGCACGATCGCCTCGCGGTAGGCGCGGTCCTCGAACAGCGCCTGTGCGCGCAGCCACCGGTCGTGCACGGAGTCCTCGAGCAGGCCGGCGTGGCCTGCGAGCAGCTGGTCGAAGGGGGTGAAGTCGGTCATGGTCGGGCTCCTCTCGGCGGGGCGGTCGACGGTGCAACATCCGGACGGGGTGTCCGATTCCCGCTACTCGGTCGGGCGCGCCTGCCACAGCACGAGGGCGAACCGGCCGTTGCGCGGATCGTTCTTCACGACGTCCACCGTGAGCTCGCGCGCTCCGGGAGGCACGAGGCTGCCCGTGACGCCGAACAACCCGTGGCTCGTGTTGTCCAGCTCGACTCGCTCCCCGTCCACGCGCAGGGCGAGCTGCGGCATGCACTGGCGGTCGAGCTCGGAGTACGCCGAGCGTGGCACCCCGCGAGGATCGTCCAGGAGCCCCTCGGTGTCGGCCTGCTCGCGGCACTCGTCCAGTCTCGGAGTCCCCGTCTGGTAGACCCCGACCACGCGGACCTGCTCGGACGGGTCGAGGGGGACGACCAGCGTGGACGCGTCAGCGGCCGAGACGACTGCCCGGGCGACGAGCAGCTCCTCGCCCGTGGCCGTCATCGCCAGGGCCTCGAAGTCCTGGTCGAACACCTCGAGGACCGTCGGCGAGACCGGGTGCTGGAAGACCACGAACCCGAACTCGACGTCGGTGCTCTCCAACGGCCGCAGCGGCGAGACGTCGGCCTTGCACCCGCCCTTGCCACTGGTGAAGCAGTCCACCCACGCTTGCGTGGGCCGCGTGACGATCATCCGCACTGGCTCCTCCTGGGGTCCCTCGATGAACATGTCGGAGGACGCCGGCACGATGAAGGGATAGCGGGGGGCGACCGGAACCTGCGCGCCCGGGCCGCACCGTGATGCCTCGAAGCCGCCGTCGGCATAGGTCAGGCGGTACCAGGTGTCGGGGTCGCCCAGGCAGTAGGGCGTCACCTCCCAGTGCATGTTCCCGACCCCGGAGACCGTCACGGACGTGGACAGGTCGGTCGCTCCCAGGAGCTCGGTCTGGGTGTTCGTCCGCGTGGCCAGGGTGTCCCAGCCGTGGATGTCGTCCGGGGCGATGTCGGGGGTGTAGGTGACCTCCCCGGCGGGCAGCTCGAACGTCTCGGACGGTGTCGGGGTCGGGGGCTCCACCGGCTCCTGGCTCCGCTCGCTCGATCCCGACAGCACCGAGACGCCGACCACCGCCGCCAAGACCAGCACGGCCGCGCCGCCGCTCGCGGCCGCCGCGCGACGTCGACGGGCCGTGCGGATCCGAGCGTGCACCTCGGCGAGACGGTCGACCCGGCGGCCCTCGACGTCGGAGGCACGCTCGGCAAGGGACCTGAGGTCCTCGGCGTTCACGACGGCATCCCTTCGTCGACGACCGGCTGCAACGCCGAGTCGAGCCTCAGCCTGGCCAGCGCCCGCGAGCACTGGCTCTTCACGGTGCCCACGGAGCAACCGAGAAGGTCCGCGGTCTCAGCCTCGGTGCGGTCCTCGAGGTAGCGCAGCACCACGACCGCCCGCTGTCTCTGCGGGAGCCGCCCCAGCGCCACCCACAGGTCCTGCCCGTCCGCGGGGCCGTCAGAGGTGCCGGCCGAGGGCCGTTCGGGGAGCTCGGCGGTGGGCGTCTCCCCCGTCCACCGTCGCCGCCACCACGACGCCGACGTCGTGACCAGGATGCGGCGGACGTACGCCTCCGGGCTCGCGTCGATGCGTCTCCAGGCGAACCACGCCTTCGTCAGGGCCGTCTGCAGGAGGTCCTCGGCCCGTCCCTCGTCCTGGGTCAGCAGGTAGGCCGTGCGCAGCAGCGACTGCGACCGCGCGACGACGAACTCGTCGAAGTCAGCCTCATCCGCCATGTCACCACGACCCTCGACCCAGGATGCCCGACTCTATGCGCGCATCACCCACAAGACGCCGTGGAGGCGCGCAAAGGTTGCCCGCAGCATCAGCTGGGAAGCGCGGGAAGCGCGGGCGATCGCAGCCACGCGTCGAAGAGCGAGCCCAGGGACTCGCCACTGATCTCCGCGGCCAGTGCCTCGAAGTCTGCCGTCGTCGCGTTGCCGCCGCCGAACCGCTCCACCCACTCACGCAGGATGGCGAAGAAGTCCTCGTCGCCGACGGTGTTCCGCAGCGCGTGCAGCGTGAGCGCCCCGCGCTTGTAGACGCGGTCGTCGAACATCAGCGCGGGACCGGGGTCGGCGAGCAGCAGGTCCTGGTCGAGATCGGCGAGCTTGGCGTGATGATGCGCCGCCTGCTCGTCCGCCGACTCGCGACCCGACTCCTCCGACCACAACCATTCCGCGTAGCAGGCGAAGCCCTCGTGCAGCCAGATGTCCTTCCACTCCGTCAGCGTCACCGCGTTGCCGAACCACTGATGTGCGAGCTCGTGGGCGACGAGGCGCACGCAGTCCCAGTCGGACGACGCGAAGTTGCGACCGAACGTCGACAGCGACTGCGACTCGAGCGGGATCTCGAGCGGGTCGTCGGTGATCACGACGGTGTAGTCGTCGAAGGGGTAGTCGCCGAACCTCGACTCGAAGAACTCCATCATCGCGGGCTGCTCGCCGAAGGACGCGTCGTAGCCCTCGCCCTTCACGCCGGACGGTGCGATGACGACGACGTTGTTGGGGAGGTCACGCGCAACGTATCGACCGATCTGCACGGTCGCGAGGTACGGCGCCATGGGCTGCGGCATCACCCACGTCCACTCCGTGACCGAGCCGCGACGGCGCGTCTCCAGCAGGTTGCCGCTCATGGCGACGTAGTAGTCGCTCGGCGCGGCCATGGTGATCGCGTAGGTGGCCTTGTTACTCGGGCGGTCGTTGCAGGGGAACCAGGTCGGGGCACCGTGCGGCTGCGCGGCGACGATCACGCCGTCGGTGAGCTCCTCCCAGCCGGCGTCGTCGAGGTCGCGGGCCTTGAGGACGCCCGGCGATCCGGCGTAGCGAATGCGCAGCTCGAACTCGTCGCCGGCGGAGAGCCGGGCCGGGATCCGCAGCCGCGAACCGCTGTGGCGCCAGCGGACGGGTGACCCGTCGAGGAAGACCTTCGAGACCCGGAGGCCGGCGAGGTCCAGGGTGACGGTGGTGGTCGCCGTACGCGCGACGCAGGTGAGCACGGCGTCGCCGTCGAGCCGGTTGCCGATGATCTTGTAGCCGAGGCCCAGCGCGTAGTGGGTGACGTCGAACGAGTCGTCGCCGTGGTCGGGGATGTACTCGGAACTCACGGTGCCTCCCATGGGCCGATCGGATTGCCGATCCAGCAGGTGCGGGAAGGGACGCCCTCCCCGCGCATCACGAGAGAAACCGGGCCCACGGTTGCGTGCCGACCAATCGTCGCGGCCGGAAGGATAACGCTGTTGGGCCCCAGAGTCGCACCGGCCTTGAGCGTCACCGTGTCCATGCTCAGCACGCGGTCGTGGAAGAGGTGCGTCTGCACGACGCAGCCGCGGTTGACGGTCGCGCCGTCGTCGAGGGGGACGAGGTCGGTCTCGGGCAACCAGTAGGAGTCGCACCACACGCCGCGACCGATCTTCGCGCCGAGCAGCCGCAGCCAGACGTTCAGCGCAAGCGTGCCCTGCGCCGGCGCCGCGAACCACGGCGCGGCCAGCACCTCGGTGAAGGTGTCCGCGAGCTCGTTGCGCCAGACGAACGACGACCACAGCGGGTGGTCGCCGACCTTGTGCCGGCCGACGAGGGCCAGCTTGGCGAGCACGGTGACCAGCGCCGCGACCAGTCCGGCGGCGATCAGCACCGGTCCGGCGAGGAGTACGGCGATCAGTGGGTGCTTGGAGGCCAGCTCGAGAAGCGTCACTCCCACGCCGATGTTGAGGAGCACCAGGAGCAGGAGCGGCACGACCCGGACGGTCTCGACGAGGCCGCGCGCGACCTTGAGCCGGGTCGGCGGCGCGTACGTCCGGGTGTCGTCGGTCTTGCCCGCCGTACGGCGAAGTCTGGTCGGCGGACTGCCGACCCAGCTCGATCCGGCCTTGGCCACGTCGCGCGCCGGTGCGGCAGACAGGACCGCGACCAGCGACTCCTTGGGCACCTTGCGCCCGGGCGCGGCCATGCCGGAGTTGCCGACGAAGGCGCGCTTGCCGATCTTGACCGGGTCGACGCGGATCCAGCCGCCGCCCAGCTCGTAGCAGCCGACGAGGGTGTCGTCGGCGAGGAACGCGTGCTCGCCCACGGTGGTGAACTTCGGGATCAGCAGCACCGTCGAGGCCTCGACGCCGGGGCCGATCCTGGCGCCCAGCATCCGCAGCCAGACCGGCGTGAGCGCGCTGGCATAGAGCGGGAACAGCCAGGTGCGGGCCTCGTCGAGGACGCGCAGGGTGCTCCAGATCCGCACACCGGTGCCGGACCGGACGCGGTGGAAGCCGGCGTGCATGCCCATCGCGAGCACGCGGACCAGCGCCCAGATCATCACGATCAGCGAGGCGTAGCCGACGAACGCCGCGACCGGGAGCCACGGCAGCGCGGACCGGACCGCGTCGGCCAGGTCGTCCGCGTCGCGCACCACCGGCAGCAGCACGAGCGCCCCGACCAGCACCGCGAGGGCGGGCAGCGCGGCGATGAAGGCAGCCATGGCGCCGTACAGACCGAGCCAGGCCTTCTCGGTGCTGGCCCCGCGACCGGTGGGAGCGTCCTGCCAGGGTCCGCGGGCCTCGGCGCGACGGCGTTCGGCGGGTGACCCGGCCCAGAACTCGCCCGCGGGGACGATGCCCTCCACGAGCGACCCGGGGGCGACCTCGGCGTCCTTGCCGACGGAGGCGCCGGGGCTGAGCGTGCATCGGGCACCGACCCGGGCGCGGGCGCCGACGGAGATCCGGCCGACGTGGATGACGTCGCCGTCGATCCAGTGGCCAGCGAGGTCGACCTCGGGCTCGATCGCCGCGCCCTTGCCGACGGTGAGGAGGCCGGTGACGGGCGGCAGCGTGTGCAGGTCGGAGCCCTGGCCGATGTCGTTGCCGAGCAGGCGGGCGTAGAAGGGGAACCACGGCGCACCGGCGAGCGACGTCGCGTTGAGCTCGTCCTGGATGCGCTCGGCGAGCCAGATCCGCAGGTGGATCCTGCCGCCGCGCGGATGGTCGCCGGGGGTGAGGGGACGCAGCACGAGGCGGGCCAGGCCGGCCGCCAGCGTCATCCGCCCGGGCGGGACGAGGAAGAACCATGTGGTCAGGATCAGCACCCAGAGCGGTGTGGTCGGCAGCCACTCGAGGTCGAGCGCGGGGCCGGCGATCGCGGAGCCGAGGAGCAGCCAGCTGAGCCAGCGGATCCCGGCGAGCGCACGCAGCGGGACGAGGGCGAGCAGCTGGCCGGCCTGGCTCTTGAGCGGCAACGGCCGGACATCGCGGTTGCTGACGGCCTGGCTGCTGACGAGAGCGGGCAGTATGTCTGCGAGCGCGGCGATGCTGGGGTTGGCGTAGACGTCACCGACGACGATCTCGGGGTAGCGGTCGCGGATGCGGCTGACCACCTGGGCGGCGGTGAGTGACCCACCACCGAAGTTGAAGAAGTCGTCCCGGGGGCTGGTGACGTCGGCGCCGAGGACGTCGGCCCAGATGTCGGCGAGCCACCGCTGGACGTCGTTGAGCCCGACGGCGGGTACGGCGGTCTTGGGCAGCGGCCAGGGCAGCGCGTCGCGGTCGACCTTGCCGCTGGTGCGGGTCGGCAGCTCGTCGACGACGGCCAGCCGCGGCACGAGCGCGGCCGGGAGTCTCGTCCTGAGCAGCTCCTGCGCCGTGGTGGCGTCGTAGGTCTCGTCGACGGTGAGGTAGCCGACCAGCAGCTTGTTGCCGCTCTTGGTGGAGCGGACCGCGACCGCTGCCTGCCTGACGTCAGGCAGGCGGAGCAGTTGTTCGTCGATCTCACCGAGCTCGATCCGGCGGCCGCCGAGCTTGACCTGGTCATCGGCGCGACCGGCAAAGACGAGGCCGAGCGGGTCGTTGCGGACCACGTCGCCCGATCGGTAGGCGCGGTCCCAGCCGAGGCTCGGCATCGGAGCGTACTTCTCGGCGTCCTTCGCGGGATCGAGGTAGCGAGCCAGCCCGACTCCGCCGATGATCAGCTCGCCGCTCTCGCCCTCCGCGACCGGATTGCCCTCCGCGTCGACGACCGCGAGGTCCCAGCCGTCGAGCGGCAACCCGATCCGGACCGGGTCCGTGCCGTCGAGCAGCGCGCCACAGGCCACGACGGTCGCCTCGGTCGGGCCGTAGGTGTTCCACACCTCGCGGCCCTCGGCCTGCAGACGCAGCGCCAGCTCGGGCGGGCACGCCTCGCCGCCCATGATCAGCAGCCGCACCTTGTCCAGGCTGGCCGCGGGCCAGAGCGCGACCAGCGTCGGGACGGTCGAGACGACGGTGATCGCGTTGGCGACGAGCCACGGCCCGACATCCACCCCGCTGCGCACCAGCGATCGCGGTGCGGGGACCAGGCAGGCGCCGTACGCCCACGCCAGCCACATCTCCTCGCAGCTCGCGTCGAAGGCGACGGACAGGCCGGCCATCACTCGGTCGCCGGGGCCGATGGGTTCCTCGACGAGGAACATCCGCGACTCGGCGTCGACGAAGGCGGCGGCGTTGCGGTGGGTGACCGCGACACCCTTGGGCCTGCCCGTGGAGCCGCTCGTGAAGATGACCCAGGCGTCGTCGGTGGTGGACGGCCCCGGGACGGCTCGGGGGCTGTCGGCAACCGCCACGATGCTGGGGCGTCTGCTCTCGATCCGCAGGTCGTTGCCGATCACGGCCGCAACGTCGGACTCCTCGAACACGACGCGGGCGCGCTCGTCCGGGTCGTCGGCGTCGACGGGGACGTAGGCCGCGCCGGCGCAGAGGATGCCGAGGATGCCGACGTAGAGGTCGGTGGTGCCGGACTTGATCCGGACGCCGACCTTGGCCCCCGGGACGACGCCGACCTCCGCCAGCCGGGCAGCGAGCTCGAGAGCGGCCTCGTGGAGCTCGGCGTACGTCAGGGTCTCGGCACCGCTGTC
>JBDSPC010000101.1:0-21166 GCA_039914485.1 Nocardioides sp. | reverse complement strand
TCGGCGGGCGAGTCGCTGCCCTCCTCGACGATCTGGTTGGCCATCTCGAGGTCCTTGCCGGGACGCACCTCGACGTCGAGTCCGGACTCCTCCTCGAAGAGGGGGACCAGCTCGTCGAGGAGCTCCTCGTGCTGGGCGTTGTAGATGACCAGGTCGGGCGGGTTGAGGATGCTGCACGCGCTCAGCGGCGCGACCAGGGCGGCGGCCGCGACGACGGCGAGCAGGCGGCGAACAGGAGTGGTCACGGGGCAGTCCTCAGGCAGGGCTTTAGGGTCGCCTAACCTTACCGCCGAACGACGCGACCGCGGCCCCCGGGCTCATGCCCCGGGACCGCGGTCGGTGGAACGTGCCTGCGTGGCGGACCTCGTCGGACACCAGCTTCCTCCTGGCCAACGGGTCAGCTCATCGGCGTACCGCCATCACCCGGTGGAACGGGGTCTGGGTCGCGGTCCGGAAATCCGTGAACCCGGCCTCGGTCACCACCTGCTGGATGCGCGCCGGTCCGGCCTGGGTGCCGAGGGCGAGTCCGACCTCCTGGGAGAGGGAGGCGGGCGTGCACAAGAGGGTCGAGAACCCGTAGTACGCGCGGCCCACGGGGTTGAGGTTGTCCTCGACCCGGTCGCCCGCCATCGGCTCGACGACCATCCAGGTGCCGTCGTCGGCCAGGGTCTCCAGCGCATGCCGGGCCGCGCCCACGGGGTCGCCCATGTCGTGGAGGGCGTCGAAGGTCGTGATCAGGTCAAGATCGGTGCCGGAGAACTCCGTGGCGCTCGCCAGCTCGAAGGAGACGCGGTCGGCCACTCCCGCGGCCCGCGCTCGCTGCCGGGCCACCTCGATCGAGGGCGCGTGGACGTCGGAGCCCACGAACCGCGATCGCGGGAACGCCAGGGCCATCAGGACGGTGGACGCGCCGTGCCCACAGCCCACGTCGGCGACCCGTGCCCCGGACTGCAGCCGGTCCACCACACCGATCGCCGGCAGCCACGAATCCACCAGGTAGGCCTGGTAGGAGGGGCGGAAGAAGCGCTCGCAGCCGTCGTGCACATCGGTCGAGTGCTCCTGCCAGCCGACGCCGCCACCCGCCCGGACGACCTCGGTGAGTCGTTCGCTGCCCGACACGGTGCCGACCGCGATCTGGAAGAGACCGGGCAGGTAGGCGGCACTGGACTCGTCGGTCAGCGCCACGGCGTGCTCCGCGGGCAGGGTGTAGCGGCCGGAGTCGGGGTCGAATTCGACGTACGAACCGGCGGCCTGCGCGTTGAGCCACTCGCGCGCGTAGGGCAGCGCGGTCCCGCTCGTCGCGGCGAGCTCGGACGCTGTCATCGGACCGTGGTCCGCGAGGGTTCGGTAGTAGCCGAGCTTGTCGCCGAGGACGACCAGGGCGGCGTTCAGCGTCGCTCCGACCTCGTCGACGGCTCGGAAGACGAAGGACATCAGGCGCTCCTCGTCGATGGCGGCAGGCTGGGTCGTGGTCATGGTCGTGCTCCTCTCGGTGACATCTCGGGCCAGCACAGTGCGCCTCGCAACCCATCAGTGAAAAGACCGAGGGCTAGAGTTTGATCAGTGATGCTTATAGGTGCGGTCCCGCGGTTGCGAGTCCTGGTCGCCGTCGAGGAGACCGGGTCCTTCTCGGCTGCCGCGACATCGCTGGGAATCAGCCAACCGGCCGTCAGCCAGCACATCTCCGCGCTGGAGCGCCAGGTCGGGTCCACGCTCGTCCTTCGAGGCAGCCGACCGGTCGAGCTCAGCCGGGCCGGGGTGCTGCTGGCAGCCCACGGTCGTGCGCTGGTCGCCCGCCTGGAGGCGGCCGAGCACGACCTGGCAGAGGTGCTCGATCGGGCGGACCGGCGCCTTCGCCTGGGCAGTGTGCCCACGGCGCTCGCGTCGTTCGTGCCGCCCGCCATCGCCCGGCTGCGTCGGGAGCTGCCCGACCTGGCCCTGACGGTCACTGACGACCACATGCAGGGACTCCTGCCGCGCCTGCGCGACCGTGAGCTCGACCTGGCGGTGGGCTTCGGTCTCGACGAGCGCGACCACGCGGACCTCGTCGTGGTGCCCCTCTTCGAGGACGCCTACCGCGTGCTCCTGCCCACCGGTCACCGGCTCGCGCGCGCCACTCGCGATCCCACGCTCGCGGACCTCAAGGGCGAGACCTGGGTCGGCGGCGCCGCGCGCAGCACCTGGTTCAACGTCGTGCGCGACGCGTGCCGCGCCCGCGGCTTCGAGCCCCGCGTCGGGGTGGTCTCCGACGACCACGTGGCCATCCAGGCGTTCGTGGCGGCCGGCCTCGGCGTCGCCGTCGTGCCCGGCCTGGCCGCGATCCGGCGCTTCCGCGGCGTCACGGCCCGCGACGTGCGCGGCCCGGGCCCGGTGCGGCAGCTGGTGGTGGCCCACCCGCGCGACGACTTCCTGCCGCACGCGGCGACCCGGATGACCGAGATCCTGGTCCTCAGTGCTCGACCAGCGGGAGCACGTCGGTGACGATCCGCTGCAGCTGGGACGGCTCGTCGCCGACGGGCCACAGGTAGACGCGGGAACAGCCGGCGCGTGCGTAGGCGCCGAGGAGTGCGGCGCAGCGTTGCGGCGTACCGATGCAGACGCGATCGCGGAGCTCGGCCGGATCGCGGTTGACGAGCGCTGCGACCTGCTCGACCAGCACCCGGTCGGCCCGGGCGGCGTCGCCGTCCACCCACGTCCACATCGTCGCCACGGCAGCCGGGAAGTCATCGGGCAGCGTCGCTCGGCCGGTCGCGAAGTCGGCGGGCGTCGTGTTGTACGCCGACGCGAGCCAGCCGTCCCCGAGCGCGGCCACCCGGCGCAGCCCGGCGGGGGAGCCCCAGCTCGCCACCCAGATGGGGACGGGCGTGCTGGGCTGCAGCACCTCGTCGCCGTGCAGGAGTGCTCGCAGCGCCCGGGTGGACTCGTCGAAGCGCGACCACTTGTCGGAGACCGGGACGCCGGTCAGCGTGAGGTCGCGATCCGAGGACCCGGCACCCACGCCTGCGATCACCGGTCCGGAGGTCAGCCGGGTCAGGGTCGCCAGCGCGGTCGCGAGCTGGACCGGCCCCCGCATCGACGGCAGCGCCACGGTGGTGGCGAGGTCGAGTGGGCCCGCCATCCCAGCGACCGCGGCCAGCAGGGTCAGCCCGTCGAGCCACGGCCGGCGAAACGCGAAGTGGTCGTTGGCCGAGACCGCGGCCAGGCCGAGGTCGCGTGCGGCATCGACCACGTCGAGTGCTCGCGCCAGGTCCGGGGTCGGCCCGGTCGTCGCTACCTGGGGCAGGTGAACGCCCACGTCCATGGCTCGACTGTCCCACGATCGAGGGGTTAGCGATCGTTAACCTTGCGCGCTACGCTGCCGCCCATGACCTTCGAGTTGTCGCCCGAGCACGAGCAGTTCCGACGCAGCGTCCGTGACTTTGCGCAGGCCGAGATTGCGCCGTACGCCGCACAGTGGGACCGCGACCATCACTTCCCGACCGACGTCGTGCAGAAGATGGGCGCGCTCGGGCTGATGGGGCTCACCGCGCCGGAGGAGTACGGCGGGTCCGGGCTGGCCGGCGAGGACGGCGGCTTCACGTCGCTGTGCATCGCGATCGAGGAGATCGGCCGCGTCGACCAGTCGATGGGGATCACGCTCGAGGCCGCGGTCGGCCTCGGCATCAACCCGATCCTCACCTACGGCACCGACGCGCAGAAGTCGGAGCACCTGCCGTCCCTCGTCGCCGGTGAGCAGCTCGCCGGCTTCGGCCTGACCGAGCCGGGTGCCGGCTCCGACGCGGGCGCGACGAAGACCAGGGCCGTGCTGACCGACGGCGAATGGGTCGTCAACGGCGCCAAGCAGTTCATCACCAACTCGGGTTCCTCGATCACCTCGCTGGTGACCGTCACGGCGAAGACCGGCGAGCGCGAGGGCGGCCGGCCGGAGCTCTCCACGATCATCATCCCGAGCGGCACGCCCGGCTTCACGGCCGAGAAGGCCTACGACAAGCTCGGCTGGCACGCCTCCGACACGCACCCGCTGTCCTTCGAGGACGTGCATGTGCCCGAGGCCAACCTGCTCGGCGACCGGGGTCGTGGCTACGCCCAGTTCCTGGCCACTCTCGACGACGGTCGCGTCGCCATCGCCGCGCTCGCCGTCGGCTGCATCCAGGCCTGCCTGGATCTCTCGCTCGAGTACTCCATGGACCGTCAGACCTTCGGCGGCCCGATCGGTCGCAAGCAGGGCGTCGCCTTCCAGGTCGCCGACCTCCAGGTGATGCTCGAGGCCTCGCGCCTGCTCACCTACAAGGCCGCCGCCATGAAGGACGCGATGGACGCCGGCGCCGGCGTCTCGACGCAGGCCTTCAAGCAGGCCGCCTCGATCGCCAAGCTCTACTCCACCGAGTCGGCCGTCACCGCGACCCGGATCGCGACCCAGATCTTCGGTGGCTACGGCTTCATGGAGGAGTACCCCGTCGTCCGCTTCTACCGCGACGCCAAGGTGCTCGAGATCGGCGAGGGCACCTCGGAGATCCAGCGGATGCTGATCGCCCGCGGCCTCGGCCTGCCGGTGGAGTAGAGCCCGATTCCGCTCGATGCTGGCCTACGAGCGGTACTCACCCGGGTGCTCGTCCCGCGGGTCGACCCACACGTCGTCCCGGTCCGGGTCGTCCTTGGGTGCGACCTCGATGCTCCACTTGAGCTCTCGAGTGCCCCTGCCGTCGCCGTACGCGGCACGCGCGTGGAACGTGTAGGTCCCGTCGACGCGGAACAGCGATGGCAGCGCGACCCCGAACCGGCCCGGGCTCTCGAAGGTGCCCGTGTCGACCGGCCTCTGCCCCAGCTTCACGTCGGTCTCGACGGTGCCGACGAGGTCGCCGCCGGACGTTTCGAGGTCGGTCAGCGTTGCGTCGTACGAACCAAGGTGGTCGCCGGCCACCCAGGTCGGAGGCAGCGGTGGGACCGAGGCGAAGATGTCGGCGAGCGAGCCATCGGGCTCGGTGACGGTCATGATCACGTCGCCGGCGACAGACTCTCCGTTGTCGTCGAGGAGCGCCACGATCGGATTCACCGTGTCGCCCACGCGATAGTCGGCGGCGGCGGTGAGGTTGACGAGGCGCGGACCACCCGTCGCGATGACGCTTGCGAAGAAGTCGACGTCGAGCTCGGGGTCGATGAAGCGGTCGAACCTCGAGTGCTTCTCTCGGACCACGATGAGCTGCCAGGTCCCCACAGGATCGACCACGTTCCGCAGGTCGAGGCGTCCGAACGCCCACTGGTTGCCGGCATCCGACTCGAGCAGCGGATCATCGGACCGGATCACCTCGCCGCTCGGTGCGACCACGATGAAGCCGAGCTGCGTGTTGTCCTGCTCCCACCCGACGACCACCGTGAGTTCGGTCTCGACCCACACCAGGAACTCGATCGGCTCCGCTTCTTCGACGCCGCCCGGCAGCAGGTAGTCGGGATCCTTCAGCGTGCCGCTCTCGAAGATGTCACCGAAGGCGAGCGCAAAGAACTTCTTGAGGTGCAGGCCGTTGCTCGCGTGCGTGTACAGACCTTGGTGCTGCTGCACGAGGCGGCTGAGCGTCGGTCCGTCGAGCTGGGCGGGCGAGCCGAAGCCGATGGCATGCACCTTGGTCATTCCGAGCCCGGGGCTCACCTGCTCGATCGAGGGCTTGACGTTCTGCTGCCCGTCGGTGAGCAGCAGGATCGCCCCCGGCGTGGCCTCGCCCGACAGCATCCCGCGCGCCTTGTCCAGGCTCTGCCCGATGGCGGTGTTGCCACCCGCGGAGAGAGAGCCGACGATGCCTCCGGCATACGGGGCGCCGCCGACCAGCTGGTTCTTGGTGGCAGCATCGACGTCGCGCACCGAGAGCTCGGGCGGTGACGAGACCGCCGAGCTGAACGAGACGAGCCCGACACGATTGCCGCTGTTCGCCCGCAGGAGCTGGACGAACAGCGAGGCTGCATCCCGAGCCTCCTGCAGCTTGGTGCGCGTGCCGTGCAGCGCCGGCTGGCTCATGCTTCCGGAGCGGTCCATGACGAGCACCACGCTGCGCTCGGGCGGAATCGCGGGCGCAGCGATATCGTCGAGGATCGACACGCTCGAGCAGTAGCCGAGGTTGCCGGCGGTGCCGGAGCTCAGTGTTCCGAGATATCTGCCCTGCATGTCGAAGAGGCCCGAGCCCGAGCTGCCGCCGCTGACGTCGAGCGAGACCTGGATGTACATCGCGGGTCCGTTCGGCTGGATGGACAGCACGGTGCCCTCCCACGATGCGTTGGCGTTCGGCGAGATCTTCTTCACCGCACCATTGGGGTGATGGATGCCGAAGACCTTCTCCCCGACGGCGGGGAGCGTGTTGCGCATCTGGATGACGGGCGACTGGATCCCACCCGGAGGCACGGCGAGCTGCAGCAGGACATAGTCCAGGCGCTTCACGGGGTCGTTCCAGCGGTAGTTGCGGACGCCGACGATCTTGTGGAACACCGGTGCATAGCCTGACGGCCGCCCGCCTGTCGCCGTGGTCTCGTAGTCGAACGTCACCGAGGCGCTCTCGGCCTCGGCCGCGACGTCCTCCATGCAGTGCCCCGCCATGATCGCGAGGTCCGGCCCGATCAGCGTGACGGAGCAGGTCGACAGAAGCTTTTGCGTGCCGTGCGAGTGCATGGCGACGACCATCCCGACGGCCGGCGCCACCTGGCGACCGATGTGCGAGGCGGGCATCGCCTCGACGTTTGCCCACCACGGGGGAGTGTGGGCGAACCAGAACGGGTCGTACTTCGGCTCGGCGTACTGGCCCGCGGGGCTGAGCGCGCGAAGGAATGGATCCGAGTTGGACAGGCTCGTCGGGTCCTGTGTGCCGGCCAGGGCCTCGCCCACGCCGACCATGTCCACCGTCGCGCCGGCACCGGCCGCTCCGCCCGAGAACACGCGCACGCGCACCTTGCCGACAGGACCGCCCGCGGCAGGGACGTCGATCGGCCTGGTCCAGAAGCGTGTGTTGGAGGCGGCTGTGAACACGTCCGTTGCATAGCCGAGGTCCACCTCGATCCGATCACCCGAGGGGAGCGAGGCACTCGCGAAGTGGAGCAGCACGTAGCGTGCTCCGCCGTTGGCCGGCGGTATCTGGATGTCGTGGGTCCAGGTGCCGCCCGCCCCCGCTTGCCCGCTCCGAGGGCCGACGGCCACGTTCGCGGAATGAATGGTGCCGGTGTTGTGACTCATCGCGTCTCCTCAGGGCCGTTGGAAATGAGGAGCGTCGGGGGAATCGCGGTGATACGTCGTCCGGGGCAACCTCCCGCTTCGCAAGAGCGTCTCCTCTGCGACGAGAGGGGCGCCCATGCCTGGTCTGTTCGTACGGCGCCTGGCGGTGTCGCTGGTCCCGCTGCTCCTGCTCGCGGGGTGCACGGAGGGCGCCACACCCGTCGCCACGCCCGATCCGACGTCGACCTCGACCCCGGTCGTGACCGAGAGCCCCGAGGCTCCCAGTCCGGCGGAGATCGTCGACGACCCCGCGTCACAACTGGTCGAAGTGCAGTCCGTCCCGGGCGATCGGAACCGACGAGTCTCCCTGTGGCGGCGCTGCCAGGGCACGCGGTGCGTCAGTCAGGAGCTGGCCGTTGCCGTCACCGACGACGGCTTCCGGACCCGGACCGTGGCTGATGCCACGTGGCGCAACGCGACGGTCCGGATCTCCGACGACGGGCCGGCGGTGGTGATCGACTACCGCACTCGACTGCGGATCGATGTGGTCGGCCCCGACGGCCGGGTGACCCCGGTCGAGCGGTCCGACGACGTCGCTCCGCTTGCCGAGGGCGAGGTGTTCGGAGGAGTGAGCCACCGCCGGTCGGAGACTGTCTTCTGGGCCACCGACGCCGTCGGCGCGCGGGCGCATCCGGTGCCCGCGCCCACGGGCGCCTACCAGCTCGTCCAGACGGACCGCGGACAGCTGCGGGCGCTGACGGTCCACCAGACCTACCTCTGGTCGGACGACGGCGGCGCGACGTGGCAGGAGAGCAGTGGAGCGGGCGAGGCCCACGGCCCGATGCTTGCGGGCTTCGTCGCTTCGGCTGACGACACCCACGTCGTCGTGCGCGGCGGGGACGGTGCCACCCTGTTCCCGTTCGAGCAGATCCGGCGACTCGATTCCCCGGACTCGTGGACGGTCACCGAGGTCTCCGACGACCCGATGGCCTATGTCGGACCGACGGGGGTCCTGCCCGACGGCCGCTTCCTCGCGAGCGTCCAGTCGTGGAGCGACAACAACCTGCCGGGCAAGAAGCTGAAGGGCACGCCGCCGGGCATCTACGTCTCCGTCGGCGGTGACTGGTCGACGTACGAACGCATCGAATCGGGCCCGCCCTTCGACACTCCAGCGGTCTTCCAGCCGATGGTGACCGACATCGACGTGACCGCCGACGGGGCGCTGATCACGGCCATCGGCCCCGACCAGACCACCGCATGGACGTCGCGAGACCGCGGCGCGACATGGCTGGAGATGCGGGTTCGCTGAGGCGATAGCCGTAGCCTTGCATGCGTGACGCCCAGGGGCCGCCGGTTGGCGGGGGAGATAGGCCGCTATCTCGCGGTCGGTCTTGGCGCGACCATCGTTTCCTTCATCCTGTTCAACGGGCTCGTGCACGGCTTCAACACCGCCGACGTCGCACCCCTCAACGGGCATCCGATCCTGGGCTATGTCCTCGCCAATCTTGTCGGTACGGCGATCAGCTACCGCGGCACGCGCTCGTGGGCCTTCCGCAACCGCACGACCACGCATCTCGACGGTGGTCGCACCGCGTTCGTGGCGATCAGCGTCGCCACCATGATCATCCCGATGGCCTGCCTGTGGATCAGCCGCAACGTGATGGGGCTCGACGACCCGTTCTCCGACAACATCTCGGCCAACGTGATCGGCCTCGCGCTCGGCAATGCGGCACGGTTCGTGCTGACGCGACAGTTCGTGTTCGGCGTACGCGACGATGCCGAGGCGCTCGACGGCGTGTGACATCCCCTCGACACCCTGTGCGGAAGGGGTGCACGATGAGGCGCATGCGATCTCGGCGGCGGACCACGACAGCGGCGCTCGCGGGTCTCGTGCTCGCCGCTGCCCTCAGCGCGTGCGGGGTGACTCGGGGCGACGACAGCCGCGACATCTTGATGATCATCCCGAACAGTCCGGGCGGCGGCTACGACCTCACCGGTCGTGACGCGGTGAAGGTGCTGGAGACCGACGACATCACCGGCGGCAGCATCACCGTCGACAACGTCGTGGGTGCGGGCGGTGCCGTGGCGATGACCACGCTGATCGGCAAGGTCGGCGACGAGCACACCCTGATGACGGTCGGACTCGGCGTCGTCGGCTCGACCTACTCCTTCGGCAGCCAGTTCGGCCTGAGCGACGCCACCCCGATCGCCCAGCTGATGAGCGAGCCCGAGGGCATCCTGGTGCCGGGCGATTCGCCGTACGAGACGCTCGACGACTTCCTCGCAGCCTGGAAGGCCGATCCCGGCTCGCTGGCCGTGGGGGGCGGCTCGTCGCCGGGCGGCCCCGACCACCTGTTCCCGATGCAGCTGGCCCAGGAGGCCGGCATCGACCCCACCGACGTCAACTACGTCCCCTACGACGGCGGTGGTCCGCTCACCAGCGCGCTGCTCGGGAACAAGATCGACGCCGGCTTCTCCGGCCTGCCCGAGTTCGAGGGCTCCATCAAGGACGGCGATCTCCGGGTGCTGGCCGTGTCGGGGGAGGAGCGCTACCCCGACGGCAGCCTCTTCGCGGACGCGCCCACACTGAGCGAGTCGGGGGTCGACCTGGTGTTCCTCAACTGGCGCGGAGTGCTGGCGCCGCCGGAGATCAGCGACAAGCGTGCACAGCAGCTGATCGGCTACTTCGAGGCGATGCACGACACCCCGGAGTGGCAGCAGGTCGTGGCCGACAACGGCTGGACCGACGACTTCAAGACGGGTGACGACTTCGGCACCTTCATCGACGAACAGGATGACCGCGTGTCGGGCACCCTGAATGATCTGGGGTTGCTGTGAACGACCAGAAGACTCTGGAGTCGCCCACGATCGACCGCGCCCAGTTCGGCCTCGCGGCCGTGCTCGCCGTGGTCGGCATCTACACGATCGTCGACGCGCGCGGCCTCAACGTCGGCTTCGGTGACCCGATCGGCCCGCGCGTCTTCCCCTACATCATCGGCACCGCGATGATCGTGCTGGCGGTGCTGCTCGCCATCGCGACGGCTCGCGGCGACGTACCCCAGGCCGAGGAGGGCGAGGACGTCGACCTGACCACCCCGCCCGACTGGCTCACCGTGGGCAAGCTGGTCGCGATCCTGGTGCTCAACCTCCTGTTCGTGAACGTCGTGGGCTGGGCGATCACCGGAGCACTGCTGTTCGCGGGCTGCGCCTGGGCACTCGGGTCGCGCACCCTCTTCCGCGACCTCGTCGTCGGCGTGGTGCTGTCGGTGGCCAGCTGGTACTTCTTCTACTCCGGACTCGGAGTGCCCCTGGATCCGGGCATTCTCGACGGGATCCTGTGAGGCCGCCGTGGACACCCTGAATCTCCTCCTGGACGGCTTCGCCAGCGCATTCACGCTGCAGAACCTGATGTACGCCTCGATCGGCGTGCTGCTCGGCACGTTCGTCGGCGTTCTTCCCGGCATCGGCCCCGCCATGGCGCTGGCCCTGCTGCTGCCGGTCACCTACGGCCTCGACGTCACGCAGGCGCTGATCATGTTCGCCGGCATCTACTACGGCGGCATGTACGGCGGGTCGACCACGTCGATCCTGCTGAACACTCCCGGCGAGTCCGCCTCGGTGATGACGGCCATCGAGGGCAACAAGATGGCCAAGAAGGGGCGCGCCGCGCAGGCGCTGGCGACGGCCGCCATCGGCTCGTTCATCGCCGGCACGATCGGCACCCTCCTGGTGGCGTTCTTCACCCCGACCCTCGCCACGTGGGCCGTCGAGATCGGCGCCCCGTCCTACTTCGCGATCATGCTGCTCTCGATGGTGCTGGTCAGCAGCGTGCTCGGCGCCTCCAAGCTGCGTGGCTTCATCGCACTCGCCATGGGCCTCACCATCGGCCTGGTCGGCCTCGACCTGTCCACGGCACAGGCGCGCCTGACCGGCGGCTATCTGGGACTGGCGGACGGTGTGGACATCGTCGTGGTCGCCGTCGGCGTGTTCGCGATCGGCGAGGCGTTGTGGACCGCTGCGCACCTCCGGCGCAAGCCGATCGACGTCATTCCCGTCGGGCGCCCGTTCATGGGCCGTGAGGACTGGCGCCGCTCCTGGGGTCCGTGGCTGCGCGGCACCGCGCTGGGCTTCCCGTTCGGCGCCCTGCCTGCCGGCGGCGCCGAGACCCCGACCTTCCTGTCCTACATCACCGAGCGCAAGCTGGCCGCCCGTCGGGGCGGCGCCGACGAGTTCGGCGAAGGGGCGATCGAGGGGGTGGCGGGCCCGGAGGCTGCGAACAACGCCAGCGCGGCCGGCATGTTCGTCCCCCTGCTCGCCCTCGGCCTGCCGGTGACCGCGACGGCCTCGATCCTGCTGGCCGCCATGACGAAGTACGGCGTCGTGCCCGGCCCGACCCTGATGACCGACCAGCCCGACCTGATCTGGACGTTGCTCGCCAGCCTGCTGATCGGCAACGCCCTGCTGCTGGTGATCAACCTGCCGCTCGCGCCGCTGTGGGCCAAGCTCCTGCAGATCCCGCGCCCCCAGCTCTATGCGGGCATCCTGTTCTTCGCGTGCCTCGGCGCCTACAGCGTCGGCCGGAACTCGTTCGACCTGCTGCTCCTGCTGCTCTTCGGCGGCCTGGGCTTCGCGATCCGGCGGTTCGGCATCCCGGTGCTGCCACTGATCCTGGGCGTCATCCTCGGCCCGCTGATGGAGCTCAAGATGCGCGAGGCGCTCGACCTGTCCAACGGCGAGGTGAGCGGACTGTTCAACGAGCCGCTCGCGATCTTCGTCTACGTCCTCATCGTCCTCGCCATCGTCGTGCCGGTGCTCATCGCGCGCTTCCGGCCGTCGGCAGTGCCCGATCCCCATAACGTGGAGGTGTCCTGATGGCTGTCGTGATCGGCTTCATCCCGGATGAGTTCGGCGAAGCGGCGCTCACCGCCGGCCTCGAGGAGGCCCAGCGTCGCCGTACGGGCGTGGTGGTCGTCAACAGCACGCGCGGCGACTCGCTCATCGACAAGCGCTACGTCGGCGCCGAGGGCATGGTGACGCTCGAGGAGCGCCTCGTCGAGAGCGGCATCGAGCACGAGCTGCGGCAGACCATGGGCCGCGACATCGCGGAGGAGATCCTGGCCGTCGCCGGCGAGGTCGACGCCGACGCCATCGTGATCGGCATCCGGCACCGCACCCCGGTCGGCAAGCTGATCATGGGCAGCGTCGCGCAGCGCATCATCATCGACGCCGCCTGCCCGGTGGTCGCCGTCAAGCCCGGCTGACCAGGCTCCACAGGTCGGTCCACTCGTGGCCGAGCTCGGCCACCAGGTCGCGCAGCAGCGGCAGGCTGACACCCACCACGTTGTGGTGGTCGCCCTCGATCCGCGTGACGAACGCGCCGCCCAGGCCGTCGACGGTGAAGGCGCCGGCGACGTGCAACGGCTCGCCGCTCGCGACGTACGCCGCAATCTCCGCGTCGCTCACGTCCGCGAAGTGCACGACCGTGCTGGCCGTCGCGGCGGCGACGCGCCCGGTCGCGGTGTCGCGCAGGCAGTGTCCGGTCTGCAGGATGCCCGCGTTGCCGCGCATCTTCAGCCACCGGTCGACGGCGTCCTCGCGTGACTCCGGCTTGCCGAGCGCCTCACCGCGCAGCTCCAGCACCGAGTCGCAGCCCAGCACCAGCGCGCCCTGCGGGACGTCGTCGCGATCCGCGACGGCCGCGCACTTGAGCTCGGCCAGCTGGAGCGCGAGCTCGGCCGGCGGCAGCCCGTCGAGCTGCGACTCGTCCACGCCGCTGACGATGACCGTCGGGTCGATCCCCGCGTTCCTCAGGGTCGCGAGGCGGGCGGGGGACGCGGAGGCGAGGACGAGGTGCACGTGACGACCCTAGGGGGCGGGAGTCGTGTCAGAGCCGAGCCAGCGCCGCCTTCAGCGGGTCGAGGCCGAGCGAACCGAGGTCGAGGGCGGCGCGGTGGAAGGCCTTCAGGTCGAAGGTGTCGCCCTGGCGCTCCTGGACCTCGGCGCGCGAGTCGAGCCAGATGCGTTCGCCGACCTTGTACGACGGAGCCTGGCCCGGCAGGCCGAGGTAACGCTTCACCTCGAACTGGAGCACCTCGTCGTCCATCCGGCAGTGCAGCCGCATGAACTCGAGCCCCAGCTCGGGCGTCCAGGTCTCGCCCGGGTGGAACGCGGCGCCGTCGACGCCCAGGGTGTTGTCCGCGGGGATCTCGAGCTCCAGGTGCATGCCGATGTCGACGATCACGCGGGCCGCGCGCAGCGACTGGCCGTCGAGCATGCCGAGCTTGTCCGCCGGGTCGGCGAGGTGGCCGAGCTCGTCCATCAGCCGTTCGGCGTACAACGCCCAACCCTCCCCGTGGCCGCTGCACCAGCACATCAGCCGCTGCCACCGGTTCAGGCTCTCCTTGCGGTAGGCCGTCTGGGCGACCTGCAGGTGGTGGCCGGGGACGCCCTCGTGGAAGACGGTCGTGACCTCGCGCCAGGGGTGGAAGTCCTCGATGCCGTCGGGCACCGACCACCACATGCTTCCGGGGCGGGTGAAGTCCTCGGAGGGGCCGGTGTAGTAGATGCCACCGTCGTTGGTGGGCGCGAGCTTGCACTCGATCCGGCGGATGGGCTCGGGGATGTCGAAGTGGACGTCGGCCATCTCGGCGATGGTGCGGTCGGCGAGCTCCTGCATCCAGTCGCGGAACGCCTCCCGGCCGTGCACGACCCGAGAAGCGTCCGCCTCGAGGTGGGCCACCGCCTCGTCGACGGTCGATCCGGGCAGGATCGCGTCGGCGGTCTCGGCCATCAGGTCGGAGAGGCGCTTGAGCTCGGTCCAGCCCCAGGCGTAGGTCTCGTCGAGGTCGACCTCGGCGCCGAGGAAGTAGCGGCTGGCCAGGGCATAGTGCTCGCGACCGACGCCCTCCTTCTCGCGGCCCTGCGGCTCGAGCTCGTCGGAGAGGAACATCCCGAAGCTGGCGAACGCGCGGCTCGCGGCCTTTGCGCTCTCGGCCAGCTCGGGCGCGTCCAGCCGCGAGACGAGGCCGGCGAAGAAGTCGCCGCCCTCACCTGTCTCACCGGTCCAGCGGCGTACCTGCTCGGCGACCTCGGCATACTGCCGCGCCGCGGCGACGTTGCCCTTGCGGGCCTCGTCGGAGAGCGTGACGCGCAGGCCCTCGACGGCGGCGGGTACGGCGGCGAGTCGCGCGCCGATGTTCGCGACCGCGTCATCGCCCTCCGTGGGCATCAGGTCGAACACCTCGCGGATCTCGTGCAGGCCGCTCCACAGCACCGACATCCGCGAGCGGCTCAGGCCGGCGGCCTCCAGCTCGAGCTCGAGTCGGTTGCGCTCCAGGAACGAGTCGCGCGCGGCCGCCTCGCGGTCGTCCACCGGGGTGGCGGCCTCGACGGCCTCGACGGCGGCGCGCACGAGCGCGATCCGCTCGTCGTAGCCGGCCGGCGACAGGTCGGTCAGTTGATCATCGTGGCCGGCAACACCGATGGCGGTCGCCGCGATCGGGTCGAGGGCTGAGTAGTCCTCGACGAACTGGTCACACAGGGCATCAATGGTCCGGTCGGTCACGGCACCACCCAACCACTACTCCGCGCGGCTGCCCACCCCGCCGAGGCGCCGCTGCAGCTTCAGCATCCCCTGCCAGTAGGGGAGGATCACGTCCTGGTAGCGGGCGTCGTCGGAGACGACTCGCTTGGCGCCCCGCAGCGGCAGGCGCAGCACGCGGTGCGGCAGGGACATCAGGCCGGACAGTCGGGCAACGGCGGCCTCGTCGGGCAGCGAGGCAGACGGCTTGCCCTCGGCCTCCCCGGCCCGCACACCCGCGAAATAGAGGTCCATCGAGGTGGCGTTGCGCCAGAACCTGAACGTGGAGAAGTCGCTCGCCACGTCGAGCTCGGCGAAGTCGTCCTCGGTGAGGTTGCGGTAGTAGTCGAGGCCCTCGAACTGCGTGCCCGGGCTGTCGATGACCTGCGTGCGCCGGGTGCCGTGCTCGGGACGTCCCGCGGAGGCGCAGGTGAAGGCGACCAGTCCGCCGGGACGGGTGAGCCGGACCATGTTGGCGAACGTCTCGCGCCAGTGCGGGTCGTGCTCGAAGCACTCGCCCGACGTCGCGATGTCGTAGGAGCCGCTCTCGTGGTCGACCTCGTGGCCGAACGTCACCACGTCGACCCCGGGTCCCTCCACCAGGTCGATTCCGACGTACTCGGCCGTCGTGGAGAAGTAGCTGCGCATCGTCCCGTTCACGGCGTAGGCGCCGATCTCGATCAGTCGGCCGCCGGTGATCACGTCGCGGTTGGCGGCGGCGACGGCGGCGAAGAAGCCGAGTTGCTCGGGGTGGCTCATGGTGATCCTTCGTTCGAGTGTCAGCGGGGCAGGCCGCTGGCGCGCCAACCTCCGGGGCCGTGGGCCACGGGGGTGCGCACCCGTCGTACGGGTTGCGACCACTCGGGCGTACGCCGTGGCGCATCGTTCCCCGTCGCCGACCCGAGCACGGAGAAGACTGCCACGAGTGCGGCAATCTCCTCCGGGGTGGCGTCGGCGTTGACGATTTTCAGGATCGGCGCGGACGGCTTCTCGTTGCTTGATTGTTCGCTCGGTCGCTCGCTCGTGCCTCGCTCGGCTTTGTTGCTCACGGGGCCCATCAGAGCGGGATGTTCCCGTGCTTCTTGGCCGGCAGGGTGGCCCGCTTGGACCGCAGCAGCCGCAGGGAGCGGACGATCTCCGAGCGGGTCTCGTGCGGCATGATCACGGCGTCGATGTAGCCGCGCTCGGCCGCGATGTAGGGGTTGGCCAGTGTGTCGTCGTACTCCTGGACCAGCTCGGCCCGGCGTTCGGGTTCGTTGCCCGCTTCGACGGCTTCGGCGATCTCGGTGCGGTAGAGGATGTTGATGGCTCCCTGGGCGCCCATCACCGCGATCTGGCCGGTGGGCCAGGAGACGTTGATGTCGGCGCCGAGGTGCTTGGAGCCCATCACGTCGTAGGCGCCGCCGTAGGCCTTGCGGGTGATGACGGTGACGAGCGGGACCGTGGCCTCGGCGTAGGCGTAGATCAGCTTGGCGCCGCGGCGGATGATGCCGCTGAACTCCTGGTCGGTGCCGGGCAGGAAGCCGGGCACGTCGACGAAGGTCAGCACCGGGATGTTGAAGGCGTCGCAGGTGCGCACGAAGCGGGCGGCCTTCTCCGAGGCGTCGATGTCGAGGCAGCCGGCGAACTGCATCGGCTGGTTGGCCACCACCCCGACGGGGCGGCCCTCGACGCGGCCGTAGCCGACGATGATGTTGGGCGCGAACATTGCATGCACCTCGAGGAACTCCTGGTCGTCCAGGACCGACTCGATGACGGTGTGCATGTCGTAGGGCTGGTTGGCGCCGTCGGGGATGAGCGTGTCGAGTGACCGGTCGAGGTCGCTGATCTCGAGGTCGGCGGGCTCGTCGAACGTGAAGGGCTCGTCGAGGTTGTTCTGCGGGAGGTAGGACAGCAGCGCCTTGGTGTATTCGATGGCGTCCTCCTCGTCGGAGGCCATGTAGTGCGAGTTGCCCGACTTGGTGTTGTGCGTGCGCGCACCACCGAGCTCCTCCATCGTGACGTCCTCGCCGGTGACGGTCTTGATCACGTCGGGGCCGGTGATGAACATCGCCGACGTCTGGTCGACCATGATCGTGAAGTCGGTGACGGCGGGGGAGTAGACGTGGCCACCGGCGCAGTTGCCCATGATCAGGCTGATCTGCGGGATGACGCCCGAGGCGTGCACGTTGCGCTTGAAGATCTCGCCGTACAGGCCGAGCGAGACGACGCCCTCCTGGATGCGGGCGCCGGCGCCCTCGTTGATGCCGATGATCGGGCAGCCGGTCTTGATCGCGAGGTCCATCACCTTGGTGATCTTCTCGCCGTAGACCTCGCCGAGGGAGCCACCGAAGACGGTGAAGTCCTGTGAGAAGACGCAGACCTGGCGGCCGTCGACCGTGCCGTAGCCGGTGACGACGCCGTCGCCGTACGGGCGTCGCTTCTCCAGGCCGAAGGCCACCGAGCGGTGCCGCGCCAGCTCGTCGAGCTCGACGAACGAACCCTCGTCGAAGAGCATCTCGATGCGCTCGCGGGCGGTCTTGCGACCCTTCGCGTGCTGCTTCTCGATCGCCTTCTCCGACCCGGCGTGGACTGCCTCGTCGAGGCGCCGCTCAAGGTCGGCGAGCTTGCCCGCGGTCGTGTGGATGTCGATGTCCTGCGGGACGTCCGTGCCCTCGCCGGGCTGCACCTGTGCGCTCACTGCAGTGGCCTCCTGTTGTCTCGTGCGTCAATCTAGTGCCCATGACTTCCGTCCCCCCACCGCGCCCAGCCCTCGATCCCGAGCGCCTCGCCACGCCTCACGGGTGGCGGGTCGAGATCACCGACACCGCGGAGTCGACCAACGCCGTCGTCGCGGATCGGGCCCGTTCTGGTGAGGACGAGGGCCTCGTCGTGATCACCGAGCACCAGACCGCCGGTCGTGGTCGGCTCGACCGGGTGTGGGAGACGCCCACCCGGAGCTCGCTGACCTTCTCGGTGCTGCTGCGACCCGACGCCCCGGCGCAGGACTGGCCGTGGCTGCCGCTGCTCACCGGCTATGCCGTGCAGGCGGCCCTGGCCGACCGGTTGCCGGACATCGCACTGAAGTGGCCCAACGACGTCCTGGTCGAGGAGCGCAAGGTCGCCGGGATCCTGGTCGAGCGCATCGACACCCCCGGCGGGCCGGCCGCGATCGTCGGGATCGGGATCAACGTGTCGCAGTCGCTCGACGAGCTCCCGGTCGCGCTGGCCACCTCGATCGAGCTCGAGACCGGCGAACCGGTGGACCGCACGAGCCTGCTCGGACAGGTGCTCGGGTCCCTGCACGGGCTCCAGGGCCTGCTCCACGACCCCGAGGCCCTGCGAGCGGCGTACGCCGATGTGTGCTCGACCATCGGCCGCGAGGTCGACATCCACCTGCCCGGGGGCCCGGACGGTCAGCAGGTCCGCCGAGGGGAGGCCCTCGACATCGACGCCCGCGGTGCCCTGGTCGTCAGCTCGGGCGACGGAACGTTCACCGTCGGAGCCGGCGATGTGATTCACGTCCGCCCGCAGCAATGACATGATCGGTGCGTGGCCTACCCGACCAAGCTCCTCAACGACGGTGAGCACGTCGTCATCTCCACCCGCACTCACCCCAAGGCGCTGATCGGCCCGGCGATGATCCTGATCGTCGTCGTCGCTGCCGTCCTGGTGGTGGCCAGCATGACCGACTCGACCGTGCTGGGCGCCGTCACCGGTGCGATCGCGGCCGGCGTCGTCGTCTGGTTCGTGCTGCGACCGTTCATCGACTGGCTCACCACGACCTACACCTTCACCAACCGGCGCTTCATCAAGCGCTCGGGGCTGATCGCCAAGGAGGGCCGCACGATCCCGCTCAACCGGATCAGCGGCGTCGACTTCGAGATCGGCGTGATCGATCGGATCTTCGGCTGCGGCACCCTGATCGTCTCCGACGCGAGCACCAACGGACGCGTGCTGCTCGACGACATCCCCCAGGTCGAGCAGGTCCAGCTCAAGGTCGCGCAGGAGCTCCACACCCTGGCCGGCGGCGACCGGGCCGACGATGGCACGTGAGGGCCGGCGTTCCTCCTCGGACGAGTCCTCCGAGGCTCCCCTGAGCGTGCCCGAGCGACTCGACATGGCGGTGCTCGGCCAGGCCCCCACCCTGAACGCCGCCGAGGTGGCCGCCGAGACCGGCATCACGATCGACCAGGCCCGCCGCCTGTGGCGAGCCCTCGGTTTCCCGGAGATGGGCACGGAGCGGGCCTTCAGCCCGGTCGACGTCGACGCGGTCTCCGCGCTGATGTCGATCATCGACTCCGGCGCCGTCGACTTCGACATGGCCCTCAACCTCACCCGCGGCGCCGGCCAGACGATGGCTCGACTGGCCGACTGGGAGGTCTCGACGCTCGCCGGCCGGGTCGAGGAGATGGAGGCCGGCGAAGAGGCGACGGGCTCACGGGTCGGCTCCGCGCTCCGGCTGATCGACGAGCTCAGCGGACCCTTCGAGCTGATGCTGATCTATGCGTGGCGTCGCCACCTCGCCGCCGCCGTGGCGCGGATGGAGGCGATGGGGGCGGCTCACGACGACCTGCACACGATCGACGTCACCGTCGGCTTCGCCGACCTGGTGTCCTTCACCGCCCTGTCCAACCAGCTCGACCGCGAGCAGATCGGCGACCTCGTCGAGAAGTTCGAGAGCCGCTGCCACGACGTCGTCAGCGTGCACGGTGGCCGGATCATCAAGAGCCTCGGCGACTCGGTGCTGTTCGTGCTCAACGACCCCGTCCCGGCGATCGAGGTCGCGGAGGGAATCATCAACGTCATCGGTCGAGACGCGCGGATGCCCGATGTGCGCGTCGGGCTGGCCTCGGGGCCGGTCGTCCCGCGACTCGGCGACGTCTTCGGTCCGCCGGTCAACCTGGCGTCGCGGCTGACGGCCGTCGCCCGCCGCAACCGACTCATCATCGACCAGGCGACGGCCGACCTGCTGCCCGAGGACGACTTCGAGTCCCGCCGGCTTCCGGCTCGTCCGGTGCGCGGCTTCGGGTTGGTCGAGCCGGTCGCCGTGCGCCGTCGCTGACGCTCCGCGGACCCGCCCGACGCAATTCGGCCGGTTTAGACCAGTCGTTCGACTTTCACCGAACGCCTCTCGCGCCCGGTCGGCCGTTCCTACCTTGTGCGAGTGCTGTCCGTACAGGATGTTCTGTTGGACCCGCACGGTCGACGTGTCTGGCGGGGGGAACGGGAGCTCGAGCTCTCGCGAAAGGAATTCGACCTCTTGTTGGCGCTGATGAGCCGTGCGGGCGATGTGGTGACCCGCGCGGAGCTCATGCTCGAGGTGTGGAACACCACCTTCTGGTCCTCCTCCAAGACGATCGACGTCCACCTGGGGTGGCTCCGTCGCAAGCTCGGCGACGACCCGAGCTCGCCGCAGCTGATCACCACCGTGCGTGGTGTCGGCCTCCGTTTCGAGGACGGCGCGACTGCCATGGGGTCGGCCTGAAGGCCCTGCCCTAGGGTTCAGTGCGTGTCAGAGCGCGCACCCACTCTTGCCGTGATCGGCGGCGGCCAGCTCGCCCGGATGATGGCGCAGCCCGCGATAGCACTGGGGCTCCCGCTCCGGCTGCTCGCCGAAGCCCCCGGCGTCTCCGCGGCCCAGGTGATCCCCGACCAGATCGTCGGCGACTACACCGACCTGGCCACGCTGCGTGCGGTCACGGCCGGCTGCCCCGTCGTCACCTTCGACCACGAGCACGTGCCGACCGCCCACCTGCACGCCCTCGAGGCCGACGGCATCGCCGTACGCCCCGGCCCGGACGCCCTCGTGCATGCCCAGGACAAGGCCGTCATGCGGGCTCGGCTCGCCGAGCTCGACGTGCCGTGCCCGCGCAACGCCGTCGTCGCGACCACGGCGGAGGTCGAGGCCTTCGGGCTGCCGTGCGTGCTCAAGACGACCCGGGGCGGCTACGACGGCAAGGGCGTCTGGGTCGTCCGCGACCCTGCGGACGCCACCACCGCGTTCGACGCTGCCGAGGCAGCCGGTGTGCAGGTCCTGGCCGAGGAGCTCGTCGACTTCCGCCGCGAGCTCTCCGCGCTGGTGGCGCGCTCGCCGAGCGGTCAGGCTGCGGCGTACCCCGTCGTCGCCTCCACCCAGCTCGACGGCATCTGTCACGAGGTGATCGCCCCGGCGCCGGACCTGTCGCCCGTGCTGGCCGGACAGGCGCAGGAGATCGCGCTGCGCATCGCCGGTGCGCTCGACGTCACGGGCATCCTCGCCGTCGAGCTCTTCGAGACCGCCGACGGTCGCATCCTGGTCAACGAGCTGGCGATGCGCCCCCACAACACCGGCCACTGGACCCAGGACGGCGCCGTGACGTCCCAGTTCGAGAATCATCTCCGCGCGGTCATGGACCTCCCGTTGGGTTCGCCCGCCC
>JBDSPC010000081.1:0-12752 GCA_039914485.1 Nocardioides sp. | reverse complement strand
GCGGCGCCGTGATCGCGACGTCGCTGCGGTCCCGCCCGGCCGACGGCAAGGCGGCAATCTGCGCGGCCGTCGCCGAGCACGTCTGGCCGCTGGTCGGGGCCGGTCTGGTGAGACCGATCATCCACCGCACGATGCCACTGGCGCAGGCCGATGACGCGCACGCGCTGCTCGAGTCCGGTGACGTGGTCGGCAAGATCGTGCTCACGACGGGCCACTAGCCGGGGGCCCGTAGGCTGGGGCGCATGAGCGACCCGTCCCCGCAGGACCAGGCCGAGCAGGCCGACCAGGAGCATCACGTCGTCGTGGTCGGCCCCGACGGCCAAGCCGTCGGCTCGGTGCCGGTCTCCGCGATCGCGGCCGCGCAGGCCGCCGCCTCCTCCGACGACGAGGAGCAGGGCAGCGGCCTCTCCAGCCTGGTCGAGCAGCCCGCGAAGGTGATGCGGATCGGCAGCATGATCCGGCAGCTGTTGGAGGAGGTGAAGGCCGCGCCGCTCGACGAGGCGAGCCGGCACCGCCTCAAGGAGATCCACGCCGCTTCGATCAAGGAGCTGGAGTCGGGGCTGGCGCCGGAGCTGGTCGAGGAGCTCGAGCGGCTCTCGCTGCCGTTCACCGAGGAGGGCGTCCCGTCCGAGAGCGAGCTCCGGATCGCGCAGGCCCAGCTGGTCGGCTGGCTCGAGGGGCTCTTCCACGGCATCCAGACCGCGATCTACGCCCAGCAGATGGCCGCCCGCGGCCAGCTCGAGCAGATGCGCAAGGCCCTGCCCGGCATGGCTCCCCACCAGGGCGAGCCCGGTCATCCCGGCCAGCCGAGCCAGCCGAGCCAGCCGCAGGGCATGCCGACGATGCCGACCCAGGAGTCGCCCGACGCGGGTTCGAGCGGGATGTACCTCTAGCCCGTACCCCGCCGTCCCCCCGCATGGATTTCCACTCGAGCAAGTGGAAGTTCATCGGAGGCTGAGCGTGGAGTCGGCAGATCCGACCTGCATTTCCACTCGAGCGAGTGGAAGTTCAGGGGGCCAGATCTCAGGTCGTACGCCGCCGGGCGCGCCAGGTCCGGAACGCGAGGAAGCCCAGCGCGATCAGGCCGACCACCCCGACGATCGCGCGGCCCGCGGCGAACTGGTCGTGCGTGAGGCCGAACGAACGACTCTCGGCCTTCAGGTATCCGGGAGTCGGTGCGGTGCCCTCGCCCAGCTGGGCCAGGATCGGCTCGTAGTAGTACTCGTCGGGCCCCACCACCGACAGGCAGAGGCTGCTCGACACCTCGTCGCCGTCGCGCTCGCCGAAGACGATCAGCGGGTCGCCCTCGGCGGCCGTCATCGCGTAGTCGGTCTCTCCCGCGGGACTCGCGACGTCGACCCGCTTGGTCACGTCGCCCTTGAACACCCGGTCGACGCGGACCGTGGTGATCCGATCGTCTCCCGACTGCCGCAGGCCTGAGACGACACCGGAGAAGACCACGTCGCTCGTGTCCAGAAAGTCCGCCGAGGGCTCGGCACACGATGCCGCTGCCGTGCCCGAGCTCAGTGCCACTGCGCCGGCCATGGCCACGATGGACAGCAGCAGCCGAGCCAGCAACGTCACCTTCGGGCCACACGCCCCACGACGAGCAGGCCCAGGAACCCGACGAGCACCAGCGCGCCACCGGGGGCGGCGAGCCGCGAGACGGTGGCCGGTTCGGCCCCCTCGACCTTGGTCATCGTCGGCGCGGGCGGGGCGGGCGGCTCGATCGCCGTACCGGCGCCGAGGGCGGCCTCGACCTTCTCCATCCGGCCGGGGCTGGCCGGCCCGGACCCGTCACAGCTCGAGGCGGCGTACGGCGGGGAGTCTCCGGTGACGAGGAAGACGTAGTCGCTGCCGACCTCGAGCTCGCCGAGGCCGCAGGCGGCGGTGGCCTGGCTGGAGCTGACGCTGGTCTCGCGGTCGACGGTGCCCTGGTAGGAGCGCGTGGCCGTGAGGGCGTACTCGAACTTGCGGCCGACCTCGGTGATCCCGTCGACCTTCGCGACGAAGACGATATCGACGTCCTTGACCTGCTGCTCGATGTCGGAGGCCTGGCACTTGCACGCGAAGGCGGGTGCGGAGGTCGCCAGGACCAGGCCGGACATCGCCAGGAATGCAGCGATCAGCACGCGCACAACGGTCTTCAGCATGGGCTCAGCCTAGCGAGCGGAGCTCGAACAGCTCGGTCAGCACGACAGCGACGCCGTCCTCGTCGTTCGGCGGCGCGACATGGTCGGCCAGTTCGAGCACCGTGGGGTGGGCGTTGGCCATGGCGTAGGACGTGCCGGCCCACTCGAGCAGCGGCAGGTCGTTGGGCATGTCGCCGAAGGCGATCACCTCGTCGGGGCCGATCCCGAGGTCGGCTGCGAGGGTGGCCAGGGTGGTGGCCTTGGTGACGCCGGCGGCGCTGATCTCGACCAGGGCGAAGGTCGAGCTCCAGGTGGTGGTGGCGAGATGCCCCACGAGCTCCTCGACGCGCGCCCAGAACTCCTCGGCCGGCAGCTCGCGGTGCACGGCGAGGATCTTCACCACGTCGTCGCGGTAGACGTCGAACAGCTCACCCTCGGGTCGCTCGACCACGTCATCGGGGTGGCGCGGAAAGTGCGGCTCACTGACCCAGCCCTCGGTGTGCTCGAGCGCAAACGTGGTCCCGGGGATCGCGTCCCGCAGCACCTGAGCGATCTCCAACCCGGTCACGCGCGGCACCGGCCAGAAGGTCTGCACCTCACGCTGCGCGACGTCGTAGACGATGCCGCCGTTGCTGCAGATCGCCAGCCCGTGCCCGCCGACGTCGGCCCACAACGTCTCCATCCAGCGGATCGGGCGGCCGGTGGTGAAGACGACGGGGACACCCAGGGCGTCGAGCTCTCCGAGTACGGCGCGGGTCCGCTCGGTCACGGTGCCGTCGGTGTGCAGCAGGGTGCCGTCGAGGTCGGTCGCGACAAGGCGAGGCCGCACCTCAACCACCGATGGACGGCCGCAGGGGCCGAGCCATCACGAGCTCACCGTCCTCATTGGCGCCGCGGAGCTCGGTGAAGCCGCACTTGGCGAGCACCCGGATGCTCGCCGCGTTGTCGGGCAGGACGGAGGCGCGGACGCGTACGCCGAGTGCATCTGCCTGCGCCAGCAGTCCGCGGACCGCCTCGGTGGCGACGCCGCGACCGCGTGCGTCGGAGACCAGGCCGTAGCCGATCTCGACCTCGGGCACGTCATCAGGCGCCGCTGTCGGCGGGCCGAAGAAGCCGATGGAGCCGAAGACCAGCCCGTCGAAGGTGCGGGTGATGTGCCGCGGCCCCCAGGAGTCGTCGCCCTTCACCATGGAGGCGGCATCGCGGTCGTCCCGGCGCGGGTAGTCGGGGTGCCAGCGCGGGTCGCGACCACCGGCCAGCATCAGCGCGGCCTCGTCGGTGGTGAAGAGGTCGAGGGTGAGCCGCTCGGTGGGGACGGACTGCGGCAGGGTCACGGGAACCACGTCGCCAGCTCCTGCGCGACGCCGTCCTCGTACACCGTGCCGGTCACGTGGTCGGCGGCCGCGTGGACGTCCTCGATGGACTGACCCATTGCCACGCCGCGGCCGGCCCAGCGCAGCATCTCGATGTCGTTGCGGCCGTCACCGATGGCCAGCACGTCGGCGGCGTCGACACCGAGCTCGTCGCAGACGATCTGCAGGCCGCTCGCCTTGGACACGCCGACCGGGGAGAGGTCGAGCCAGGCGGTCCAGCCGACGACGTAGTCGGTGCCGTGCAGCCCGAGCCTCGCGGCGAGCTCGACGAAGTCGTCGGCGGAGGCGTCGGGGTCGCGGATGATCACGCGACTGACCGGCCCGGCGACGATGTCGTCGACGTCGGTGATGATCATGTCGCCCGACAGCTCCCCGTGTGGGAAGTCGCGGTTGACCCGATAGCCGATGCCGCGCTCCTCGACGGCGACCAGCGCATTGGGGTGGTGCTGCAGCACCGCGGCCACGGCCGCGCGCGCGTCGAAGGTCTCCTCATGCACGACCTCGAGCGGCGGGTAGCGGAAGATCACCGCACCGTTGGAGGCGACCACCCAGATGCGGTCGTCGACGACCGACGGCAGGTCGAGCAGGTCGGCGATCTTGTCCATGCCGTGCGGCGAGCGCCCGCTGGAGAGCACCACGTGCGAGCCGGCGTCGATGGCGCGGTGGACCGCGGCGTACACGGCAGGGGTGATGCGTTCGTAGGTCTGGCCGGCGCCATCGACCCACGCGAGCAGCGTGCCGTCGATGTCGAGCGCCACGAGGCGCGGTTGCCAGCCCGTCATGTCAACGAGCGGCAATCGGGGTCAGGACCTCGAGCCCACCGAGGTAGGGCCGCAGGGCATCGGGTACCCGCACCGACCCGTCCTCCTGCTGGTGCGTCTCCAGGATCGCGACGATGGTCCGGGTGATCGCGGTCAGCGTGCCGTTGAGGGTGGCGACCGGGCTGTTGCCGTTGGCACCCCGCTGGCGGATGTCGAGGCGGCGGCTCTGGAAGTCGGTGCAGTTGGACGTCGAGGTCAGCTCGCGGAACTTGCCCTGGGTCGGGATCCAGACCTCGCAGTCGAACTTGCGCTCCGCGCTGAGCCCGAGGTCGCCGGCCGCCACGTCGATGACACGGTAGGCGAGCTCGAGCTTGTCGAGGAACTCCTTCTCCCAGTCGAGCAGCCGCTGGTGCTCGGCATAGGACTCCTCGAGAGTGGTGAGGACGAACATCTCGACCTTGTCGAACCAGTGCACGCGGATGATGCCCTTGGTGTCCTTGCCGTGCGACCCGGCCTCCTTGCGGAAGCAGGGGCTGAAGGCGGCGTACCGCAGCGGCAGCTGCTCGGCGTCGAGGATCTCGTCGGAGTGGTAGGCCGCCATCGGCACCTCGGAGGTGCCGACGAGGTAGAGGTCCTCGCCCTCGATGCGATAGACGTCGTCGGCCGCCTGGCCGAGGAAGCCGGTGCCCTCCATCGCGCGCGGCTTGACCAGCGACGGCGCGATCACCTGGGTGAAGCCGGCGTCGCGGGCCTGGTCCATCGCCATGTTGACCAGCGCCAGCTCGAGCTGGGCGCCGATGCCGGTGAGGAAGTAGAAGCGCGAGCCCGACACCTTGGCGCCGCGCTCGAGGTCGATCGCGCCGAGCATCCGGCCGAGCTCGATGTGGTCGCGCGGCTCGAAGTCGAACTCACGGGGCGTGCCGACGTGCTCGAGGGTGACGAAGTCGTCCTCACCACCGGCGGGCGCCTCGTCGGCGGCCGGGTTGGGGATCCCCTTGAGCGCTTCGTCCCACTCCGCCTCCGCGGCGGCCTGGGTGACCTCGAGCTCCTTGACCTCCGCGGAGAGGGCCTTGGTGCGGGCCAGCAGGTCGGCCTTCTCGTCACCCTGGGCCTGCGCGACCTGCTTGCCCAGCGACTTCTGCTCGGCGCGCTTCGCTTCGTACGTCGCAATGGCGCTGCGGCGGGACTCGTCGGCCGCGAGCGCGCGGTCGACGGCATCAGGGGACAGCCCCCGCTTCACCTGGGCAGCGCGGATGCGGTCGGGGTCGTCACGGAGCAGGCGGGCGTCAATCACACGGAGAGGCTAGTCGTGCAGGGGTGGGACCCGCACCCGGCATACTGTGCCGGTGCTAGACCGTCCCCGCTCCGTCGCCCTCATCTGGGCGGCCGTCCTCGCCACGCTGTTCGGCGTGCTCGCGTTCGTGGTCACGCAGATCAAGCGCTATCCGCTGGTGGGTCTGGACGACTGGGGTCGCGACGCCGAGGACTGGGCCGACGACCACGCCACCCTGCTGGACCTGCTGCGCGTCATCGAGCACGGCTTCGGCACCATCGGGATGACCGTGATCACCGTGGTGGTCGCCGGTGGGCTCCTGCTCAGCAAGCAGCGACGGGCCGCCATCTACACGGTGCTCGTGATGGGCAGCATCTCGCTGATCACGACCGGGTTGAAGGTCTGGCTGGGCCGCGACCGGCCCGACTGGCAAGACCCGACGCACCTGCTGCGCACCAACTCGTTCCCCTCGGGGCACGCCTCGTCGATGGCCGCCCTCGCCGCCATCCTCGTGCTGCTGACCGTCATGTTGGTACGCCGCCAGAACTTCCGTCGCGCCCTCTACACCGTCATCGTGCTGCTGGTCGTCGTGGTCAGCCTCGACCGGATCCTGCTCGGGCGACACTTCCCCACCGACACCATCGGCGGCACCCTGATCGGCGCGGCCTGCGCGATCGCCTGGATCGCGGTCTTCAACCCGCTGCCGCGCTCGCACGCCGAGAAGATCGAGCCACTCCCCGAGGTCTACACCTCCCAGCGCCGGCTCGCCGTCGTGCTCAACCCGATCAAGGTCGAGGACGTCGGCCAGTTCCGCGCGATCGTGAACGCGATGGCCGTCGAGTCCGGCTGGTCCGAGCCGACCTGGCACTACACGACCATCGAGGACCCCGGCACCGGGATGGCGGAGAAGGCGTCCGTCGACGGCGCCGACCTCGTCCTGGTCTGCGGCGGCGACGGCACCGTCCGCGAGGTGTGCGCCGAGCTGGCCGGCACCGGCATCCCGGTCGGCATCATCCCGGCGGGCACCGGCAACCTGCTGGCGCGCAACCTCGACATCCCCCTCTACCTCCGCTCCGCGATCGACGTCGCCCTCAACGGCCAGGATCGTGCGATCGACCTCGTCGACGTCAGCGGCGACGGCATCGAGGACACCCACTTCATGGTGATGGCCGGCATGGGCTTCGACGCCGCGATCATGGAGGGCGTCAACGACGACATCAAGAAGCGGATCGGCTGGATCGCCTACGTCATCTCCGCCCTCAGGTCGCTGATGTTCCCGGCGGTCAAGGTCGAGATCACCATCGACGACGAGGAGCCGACCATCCACCGCGCCCGCACCGTCGTGGTCGGCAACGTCGGCTACCTCCAGGCCGGCATGCCGCTGTTGCCCGACGCGTCGATCGACGACGGCCTGCTCGACGTGGTGATCCTGCACCCGAAGCGGTTCCTGTCCTGGATCCCGTTGGCCGTGCGGGTCCTGGCGAAGAGCTCCTCGACCGACGAGCTCATCGACCGACGCCGCGGAGCGAAGGTCGTCGTCCGCGCCTCCACCGACACTCCCCGCCAGCTCGACGGCGACTCGATCGGCCTCGGCCGCGAGCTCGTCATGGAATGCGTCCACGGGCGACTGCTCGTGCGCGTGCCGCGCTGACATGCACCCCACCCGGTGGCTGGCGGTCCGCATCGGCGGGCAGCCCTGGCTGCCCCACTGGGCGCCGTACATCGTGAGGATCGACCTGCTGCTGCGCCGGCTCACCGGCGGGCGGATCACGCTGCTCTCGTTCGCCGGGCTGCCGGAGCTGTTCCTCACCGTCGCCGGCCGCACGAGCGGGACGCTGCGGACGACGCCGCTGCTGTGCGTCCCGTCCGGCGGCACGTGGCTGGTGGCCGGTTCGAACTGGGGTGGGCCGAAGGCGCCGCAGTGGGTCGCCAACCTGATCGCCGCTGACACTGCGACCGTGGGCTTCCACGGTCGCGACGCGGTGGTGTCCGCGAGCCTCCTGCTCGGCGACGATCGGGCGACCGCCTGGCGAGAGATGCTCGAGCTCTGGCCGAACTACGCGAAGTACGCCGCGCGCACCGACCGCGAGATCCCGGTCTTCCGCCTCACGCCGCTCGCCTGAAACGGCACCCCCTTCACCCGAAGTCGCGTGGTGCGCGCAGCTCGGCGGCGAGGACTTCGGCGTACGGCATCCGCTCGTCCGGGCCGACCCACCGCGCCTCGCGGTGGCGGAGGTAGAGGTCGTCGCCCTCGGTGCGGGGGAAGACGTGCACGTGCAGGTGCCACACGTCCTGGTTGCCGGCGGACTCGTTGTGCTGCCGGGTCGAGATGCCCGCACAGGGGTAGGAGCGGCGCATGGCGATCGCGACCTGTTGCGTGAGGTCCCAGACGGCGTGCCCGACGTGGGTGGGGATGCCGTAGAGGTTCTCGTGGTGCTCGCGCGGGATGACGAGCACGGCGCCGGGGTTGCCGGGCCACCACTTCGGCGCGATCCGGGCGTAGGCGTGATCGGTGACAGCGACGACGTCACCCGGCTGGTTGTGCTCGTTGAAGATGCCCCGCTGCATGCGACAGAACGGGCAGTCGTAGCCGGCGGGCTCAAGGGAGGCGATCGGTTCTCGCACGGGTTCGGGCGTGGACCCACCGAGCTGGAGCAGCGTCTGCTGCTTGCTGCCGCTGAGCTGGAGTCGGGCCTCGGACTGCACAATCGGCGAGAGTGACTCGAGCGCGTGGGCGACGAAGTAGCCGTCCGGGCCCTTCGCGGCGATCCGGGAGACCGGCCCGGGGAAGCTGATGCCGTAGCCGTCGTCGTGCAGCTCGGTGTACAGGATGCGGGCGTCCGGGAACTCGGCGCGGAGTGCGCCCAGGAGGTTCCCGCTGACGACCGGCGTGAGCAGGATGTTCGCCGTCGACGGTGCTTCCTTGATGTCGACCACCAGGTAGCCGTCGCCCAGCAGGTCACTGAGGTCGGCGCGCGCCTGCTTGGACAGCGGCATCGCCGTCACCACCACCACCGCACTTCCCCCGAGACTCGCGTGCATGCCATGAACCTACGACGCGGGTGGCAGCCCGTTGCGGAGGCGAGCGGTCAGGGTCGCGCGTGCGCGATCGCCTCGTCCTCTTCCGGCGAGAGCTGCTGCTCGCAGGTCCAGCCGGTGATGGACTTGGCGTAGGTGCGGGCCTCACTGCGCCCGTGGATCGAGGTGAGCACGACTCCGTGGCCGGCGTCGTCGAGGAGCGCGATGCTCCAGCTCAGGTGGCCACCGACGTCGCCGAAGGCGTCGTAGCGAACGACCGACAGGTGCCGCAGCGAGTCGACCGCCTCGGCCTTCAGGGCGGCGACCTCCTGGCGCAGGCCGTGCACGTCCTCGGGCAGTGCGTCGGCGGTGGGTCGCTTGGTCGAGGCCGTACGGCGAAGTCCGATCACGGCCAGGACGAGGGCCGCCACCGCGGTGACGAGGGCGAGAACCGCAACGATGAGCACGGCGCCGAGCCTAGGTTGGCGCCTGAGACGCGGAGGTCGCGACACGGCAGCGCGTGGAAAGATCGCAGCCGTGACCGTCTCCTCGTCCGAATCTCGCCGCCGGATCGCCTACCAGGGCGAGCCCGGGGCCAACTCCCACCTCGTGTGCCAGCAGCACTACCCCGACTGGGAGCCCGTGGCGTGCGCGTCGTTCGAGGACGCCTTTGCCGCGGTGGAGAGCGGTGACTCCGACCTGGCGATGATCCCGATCGACAACTCGATCGCCGGCCGGGTGGCCGACATCCACCACTTCCTGCCCACCAGCGACCTGCACATCGTGGCCGAGAAGTTCCTGCGCATCCAGTTCGCCCTGATGGTCACCCCCGGGACCGATGTCTCCACCCTGAAGACCGTGCACAGCCACGTGCACGCGCTCGGCCAGTGCCGCGGCGTGATCCGGGAGCTGGGACTGACGCCGATCGTGTCGGGCGACACCGCCGGCGCCGCGCGCGAGGTCGCCGAGGCGCAGGACCCGACCCAGGCTGCGATCGCGCCGCCGCTGGCCGCGGACATCTACGGCCTGGAGGTCCTGCGCAACGACGTCGAGGACGAGGACCACAACACCACCCGCTTCATCGTGCTCTCGCGCGACTTCGAGCAGGCGCCGCGCAACAACGGGCCGATCGTGACGACCTTCATCTTCAACGTGCGCAACCTGCCGGCCGCGCTCTACAAGGCACTCGGCGGCTTCGCCACCAACGGCGTCAACATGACCAAGCTCGAGAGCTACATGGTCGACGGCCACTTCACCGCCACCCAGTTCCTGGCCGAGGTCGACGGCCACCCCGAGGACCCCGGGGTGCGGAACGCGCTCGAGGAGCTGGCGTTCTTCACCACCGAGGTCAAGGTGCTCGGCGTCTACCCGGCGGACAGCTTCCGCGACAGCTGAGCCAGCCCTACTGGGGCGGGTTCTGCATCAGGTTGAACATCGCCCCCTGCGGGTCCTGGAGCACGGCCAGCCGGCCGACGCCGGGGACGTCGAAGGGGTCGGCGACCGTCGTGGCACCCAGCTGCTGGGCCTTGGCGGTGATCGCGTCGGCGTCGTCGACGTTGAAGTAGACGTTCCAGTGCGGGGGGATCCCCTCGGCCTGGGGCGCCATGAACCCGCCGATCATCTTGTCGCCGACGTAGAACCCGCTGTAGCTCCCGGCACCGTCGGGCATCTCGTCGGTCTGCGCGCGCAGGCCCACCGTCTGCTCGTAGAACGGCGCCGCCTGGGCCAGGTCGGCGGTGACCAGCTCGTTCCAGATGTTGGTGCCGTGCTCGTTGGCGCGCTGGAAGCCGGCGAAGCCCTGGTCCTGCCACAGTCCGACGGCCGCACCGGTCGGGTCCGCGACCCAGGCCATCCGGCCCGAGCCCGGGATGTCCGTCGGCTCGGCGAGCACCCGGCCACCGGCCTGCTGCGCCTTGGCCACCGCGTCGTCGACGTCGTCGGCGGCGAGGTAGACACCCCAGCTCGACGGCTGACCCTCGCCCATGATGGGGCCGAGCCCGGCGATCCGGTCCTCGTCGAGCTTGGCCATGGAGTAGGTGCCGAGGTCGGTCCCGTCGTCGCCGGTCATCGGGCTGTCCTCGAAGGTCCAGCCGAAGAGCTGGCCGTAGAACTCCTTCGACGCCTGCGGGTCGACACTGCTGTGCTCGATCCAGCTCGGCGTGCCTTGGTCGTACTTGTCGAACTTCGCCATCACAGGCTCCTTCGTGTGAGATTGCTCGACCCGCTGATCCGACTCAACACCCGACCACCGACAGTGACAACCACGGTCGGGTGAACAACCCTCGGGCGATAGGTTCGGCCCGTGAGCACTGACCGTCCCGACGACAGCCGCGACAAGAAGGTCGCCGACCTGGGCTTTGCCCGGGTCGACCTCGACCGCGCAGCCCGCACCGGCGATCCCGAGGTGGTGTACGGCGCTGGCAAGACCCCCGAGCAGGTCGCCTCGATCCTGGCGACCCTGCACGAGCGGCACCCCGATCGCGCCGTCCTCGCCACCCGTCTCAGCGCCGAGGCGATGGACGCGGCGGCCGCTGTCGGTGCCGAGGTGCACGCTGTCGCCCATGCAGCCACCCTCGGCCCGATCCCCTCCCCGCACGGACGCGTCGGCATCGTCTCCGCCGGCACCTCCGACGCCACCGTCGCGGCCGAGGCAGCCCTGACCGTCTCCGTCCACGGCGCCGAGGCGATCGAGATCCGCGACGTCGGCGTCGCCGGCCTGCACCGCCTGCTCGCCGTGCGCGAGCGTCTCGACGAGATGGACGTGCTCATCGTCGTCGCCGGCATGGAGGGCGCACTGCCGTCCGTCATCGGCGGCCTGGTCGGCACGCCCGTGATCGCGGTCCCGACCAGCGTCGGCTACGGCGCCGCCTTCGGCGGGCTGGCCGCCCTCCTCGGCATGCTCAACTCCTGCGCCCCCGGCGTCACAGTGGTCAACATCGACAACGGGTACGGCGCAGGAGTGGCCGCCGCCCGGATCTGCCGGCTCGGAGCGCCTCGATGAGCGTGTGGATCGACGCGTCGGCGGGCGCGAGCGGCGACATGCTGCTCGGTGCCCTGATCGGCGCCGGCGTGCCGCTGGAGGTGCTGAGCGCGAGCATCGACGCGGTGGCGCCCGAGCCGGTGACGCTGCGCCCCGAGCAGGTCGATCGCTTCGGGTTCGCCGCGACTCGCTGCCATGTCGAGATCGCCGACTCGGTCCACCACCGGAGCTGGCGTGACATCCGGACGCTGCTGGAGGCGGCCGACCTGGATACCGACGTGCGGGCGCTCGCCATACAGACCTTCGAGCGCCTGGCCGTCGCCGAGGCGCGCGTCCACGGCTCCGACCCGCTCGACGTGTCCTTCCACGAGGTCGGAGCACTCGACGCGATCGCCGACGTGGTGGGCGTGTGCGCCGGGTTCGTGTGGCTGTCGCGCGCCAGCAGCGAGGCCACAGGCAGCGGCGTCACCGTCTCTCCCGTCGCCGTCGGCTCGGGCTCGGTGAACGGAGCGCACGGCCAGATGCCCGTGCCGCCGCCCGCCGTCGCCGAGCTGCTCCGCGGGTCGCCGTCGTTCGCCGGGCCGGGCAACGCCGAGTCGTGCACGCCGACCGGGGCCGCGCTGCTGACGACGCTCGCCGACGCGTGGGGAGCGCAGCCCGCGATGGCCGTGGAGTCCATCGGCATCGGGGCCGGCGGACGCGACCCCGAGACGCACGCCAACGTGCTGCGGCTCTTCGTCGGCCTCGATCCCGGCCAGGACGACCGGCCGCTGCTGATCGAGTCCAACATCGACGACCTCGACCCCCGGGTCTGGCCCTCGGTCATCGCCGCCCTGCTCGACGCCGGCGCCAGCGACGCCTGGCTGACCCCCATCCTGATGAAGAAGGGGCGGCCGGCGCACACCCTCTCGGTCCTGACCGGCGCAGCCACGGCCGAGGACGTGCGAGCGGCCATCTGGCGCCATACCTCCACCATCGGGGTCCGCGAGACCGCGCTCGCCAAGCACGCCCTCGACCGGGAGATGGTCTCGGTCGACGTCGCGGGTCAGGCAATCGACGTCAAGCTGGCCAGCCACGGCGGCGAGCTGGTCAACGCGCAGCCCGAGTGGGACGACGTGGCACGCGCCGCCGCTGCCCTCGGCAGGCCCGTCAACGACGTGCTGGCCGAGGCGATCGCCGCGACAAGAGACCTGCTCAGAACACCTGGTGAGCCAT
>JBDSPC010000031.1:0-19669 GCA_039914485.1 Nocardioides sp. | reverse complement strand
GGCACCTTGCCGATCTGCTTGAGGTAGTCCTTGACCGGGTCGGCGGTGGCGCCGGCAACCATGACCTGCTGCTCGGGCTCGTCCGTGTCGTCCGACGCGGAGACGGTGAAGGCCTGCTTCTCGTCCTCCTTGATCGTCGGGTCGACCTTGACGTCCTTCTCGAACTGCTCGTCCGGGACGTCGGGCAGCAGCTTCTTGCCGTCGGGGCCGACCGCGGCGGGCGCGCGGTCGGCGGCCACGTCGACGGCGTCGGTCGCGGCGGCCTTCTTCGCAGGAGCCTTCTTGGCGGCGGCCTTCTTGGCCGGGGCCTCGGTCGACGTCGTCGCGGTGGTCTTCGACGCGCTGGTCGCGGCGGCGGCCTTCGTGGCCGGGGCTTTCTTCGCCGCGGACTTCTTCGCGGCGGCAGCAGCAGCGGTGGTCGTCTTGCGCGCACTCGACGTCGCGGCGACCGCACGCGTGCTCGCGGCATCGACGTTGACGGTGATGCCCAGCCCACTGATGTGGACCAGCAGTGCCTTCAGGTGGCGAGGCTCGACCGCCGCGTCGTCACTGGCCTGGCGGACTTCCTCTGGAGTCACGCTCCCGGCCGGGGATCCGCGCTCGATCAACGCGACGATGGACGGGTGCGTGAGCACCTCTGCGGGGAGCAACTTGCGTGCGTGCGGGGACACGAACACCTCTCGTCAAAACGGCATCGGGGCGCGGCGAGGCCCGGTCAAGTCAAGAGCCGCGTTGTCATTCTGCCACGGGGTTGGTCAATGCCCGCCAGCGGCGTGCATCGACCCCCGATACGGGGTCCCGGGTCAGGCCGTCGGGGTGGCCTTGGCGGCCGCCTTCTTGGCCTTCTTGTAGTCGCGAACCTTCTGCAGGGAGGCCGGATCCACGACGTCCGCCACGGAGCGGAACCCGTCGAGGGCATAGTCCCCCACGGCCTGCTCCCAGCCCTCGGGCCGGACACCACGCTGCTTGGCGAGCAGCGCCACGAAGATCTGAGCCTTCTGCTTGCCGAAGCCCGGCAGCGCCATGATCCGCTTGAGCAGGTCCTTGCCATCAGCCGCCTCGGTCCACAGCCGGGAGGCGTCGCCGTCGTAGTCGTCGGTGACGATGCGGGCGAGCTCCTGCAGCTTGGCCGACATCGACCCCGGGAAGCGGTGGATCGCCGGCGTGGTGGCCGACATCGCCGCGAACTCCTCCGGCTCGGCGGCAGCGATCGCCGCCGGGTCGAAGGTGCCGAACCGGGCGGTGACCTTGGCCGGCCCCCGGAACGCGTGCTCCATCGGATACTGCTGGTCGAGCATCATCCCCGCCAGCAGGGCGAAGGGGGACTCGTCCAGGATCTTGTCTGCGGACGGGTCGCCGGTGATCTGGATGGCCATGTCCCCATCTTGCCCGACGACGACCAGCCGTGCCGGAGTCAGTCGGCCTTGACCGCCAGCACCGGGCAGTGCGCGTCGAGCAGGATCCGCTGCGCGTTGGAGCCGAGGATCAGCTTGCCGACGGGCGAGCGACGACGCAGCCCGATCACGAGCAGCTCGGCGGAGTTGGCCTCGGCCAGGCTGATGAGGTCCTCGGCGGGCTCGAAGCCGCGCACGAGCTGACGGATGTCGTATTCGACCCCGGACTCGTCGAGCGTCTTGCGCACCGCGTCCATCTCGCCCTCGGCGGCCCGCGCCTTGTCCTGGTCGAAGTCGTTGCCACCGCGGTGGGAGTTGACCACCACGAGCTTGCTGCCGCGGAGCTTGGCCTCCGAGATGGCGGTGGCCAGGGCGGCCTCGCCCTCAGGCTTGGGAACATATCCGACGACAACGGTGCCCATGGCGTCTCCTTCGCACATTGCCCGCGCGCATCGTTGCGCTCGGGCTTCCTCCGCACCGTACCCAATCTGCAGCCCCGGCGGGAGCCTGTGGACGAGCCGACGCGCGAGAAGTCGGATCCGGGCATGCTTTGGCGCATGCCTGTGTCTGCCCCGATCACCCGCACCGAGCACTCGGTGTTCCGGGCCGCGGTGCTCGAGTTCAAGGAGGCGACGCCCCGCGGTCGCGTGCCGGTGTCGCTGCTCGTCGGCGTCCCCGGTCGGGCCGTGGCTCGCCATCTTGTCGAGCGCGGTCAACTGCTCGACCAGGCTCTACGGACCGACATCGCGGCCGCTCTCCTCCAGCAGACCTCGGCGGCCGGGACCCTGCGGTGGGCGTGGTTGACCCGCGGCGGGTCACTGGCGTTGCACGACGCCGATGCCGCCTGGTCGGCAGCGTGGTACGCCGCCTGCGCGGAGCGCGAGGTCGACGTGCCGTTCGTCGTGGTCACCCGCACGGGGTGGCGCGACCCGCGCACCGACGTGCGGCGGGAATGGAGCCGGTTGCGCCGCCGCTCCGGCACCCCCGCCCCTCGTCACTCCCAGGTGTGAGCGGGCTCGTTGGTGTGCATCCGCTCGCGGTACTCGAGCAGCGTCGCGCGCAGCGCGTCGAACCTCTCCTCGCTCGCGCGCTGCCGCATCCGGCCCACGAACCACTCGGCCCCGTTGGTGCCCAGCAGGCAGCGCTGCTCGATGATGCCGAGCAGGCGGTCTCGCACCGAGCTCTCGACGCCCCAGGCGTCGAGGCCCTCGTGGGCCATCGGCAGCAGCCGGCGCAGCACCAGTTCCGTCGCGCGCACCTGACCGACACCCGGCCAGTAGATCTGCGCGTCCACACCCTGCTGCGCGGCGACGTGGAAGTTCTCCTCGGCCGCTGAGAACGACATCTGCGACCACAGCGGCCGCTCGCTCTCGGCCAGCGAGCGCACGAGCCCGAAGTAGAACGCGGCGTTGGCGATGGTGTCGGCCACCGTGGGCCCGGCAGCCAGCAGGCGGTTCTCCACGCGCAGGTGCGGCACTCCCGCGGCGATGTCGTAGACCGGACGGTTCCAGCGGTAGATCGTGCCGTTGTGGAGACGCAGCTCGGGCAGGGTCGGTGTGCCGCCGGCCTCGAGCACCTCGAGCGGGTCCTCCTCATCGGTGATCGGCAGCAGGGCCGGGAAGTAGCGGACGTTCTCCTCGAACAGGTCGAAGACCGAGGTGATCCACCGCTCGCCGAACCACACCCGCGGTCGCACCCCCTGGACCTTCAGCTCGTCGCTGCGGGTGTCGGTCGCCTGCTCGAAGAGCGGGATCCGTGTCTCGCGCCACAGCTCCTTGCCGAGGAGGTAGGGCGAGTTGGCGGCCACGGCGAGCTGCACTCCGGCGATCGCCTGCGAGGCGTTCCAGTAGGCGGCGAAGTCGTCGGGTGAGGTCTGCACGTGGAACTGGGTGCTCGTGCACGCCGCCTCGGGCACGATCGAGTCGGCCGTCGTCGAGAGCCGGTCACGACCGGAGATGTTGATGGTGATGTCCTCGCCGCGGGCCGAGAGGATCTGCTCGCTCAGCAGCTTGTAGCGGGGGTTGGCGCTGAGGCTGCTCACCTCCATGTGGCCCTCGTCGAGGGTAGGCAGGATGCCGATCATCACCTGGTGGGCTCCCACCTCCGCAGCCTTGCTCTCGGCGTCGTTGAGCGAGCGCCGCAGGCTCTCCTCGAAGGTGGTCAGCCCACCCGCGCGCAGCGTGGCCGGCGCGACGTTGATCTCGATGTTGAACTGGCCGAGCTCGGTCTGGAACTCCGGAGACGCGATGGCCTCGAGCACCTCGGCGTTCTTCAGCGCCGGGTCGCCCTTGTCGTCCACGAGGTTGAGCTCGACCTCGAGGCCGGTCATCGGATCGTCGGTGTCGAACCGGGCCTCGCGCAGCATCCGGGCGAACACGTCGAGGTTGCGGCGCACCTTCTCCCGGTACTGCGTGCGGTCCGCCCGCGAGAACTCCTGCTGCTCCACCTCTTCGCCCATGTCGCGACGATATCCATGCGCGGGCCGCTATGGGTGAAACGGCGAAGGGGAATCAGGCGGCCCCTTCCGCGGAGTCGCGGCCGATCACCCCCCACAGGTCCGGCGACGTGGCCGACGTCAGCATCTGTGCGACCAGCCCGGCGAGCGAGTGCTCCGGCGCCACGGCCCGGGCGCGATCGACGGCACACCACGCGAGCGCTCCCTCGCCCGCCAGCCAGGCGACGAAGGCCAGCACCGAGGCAGGCCCCGGCACCAGCTCCTCCGGGGTGCGCCGCACGATCCCGCTCCAGAACTCGACGTAGGGACGGGCGGTCTCGCGGGTCACCCAGCGCCATGCCTCGTCGCGCAGGTCCGGCTGGGCGAGGGAGACGGCCAGCGCGGCGACCGCGACGGGTGGTGCGGGAAGGCGGGACGCGGCCAGTCTGGCGATGCACGGACGCATCGCGGCCGGGGCGAGCGGCTGGGACGTGGCGACGAAACCTGCGACCAGCTCGGAGCCGCCCGGGTCACGGGCCACGGTGGCGGCCAGCGCCTCCCGCGAGCTGTGTGTGACCCGGCCACCGAACACCGACTCGACGGCGAACGGGTGGTGCCCGATCTCGAAGGGAATGCCGCGGTAGGCCTCGGGCCCGCGGCCGGGGAGCACCGCGAAGTAGTGGCCGTCGTGCACGCGGAGCAACTCGAAGACCTCGATGCCGGCGTCGGTGAAGCCCCCGTGCAGGCACCAGGCGACCTCGTCGGCGATGGCGGTGTCGTCGTCGTAGACGACGAACACGACCTTGCTGATGTCGTGCCGGCGGGCCGGGCGCAGCAGCGCCTCGAGCACGTCGTCGACGTCCGACTCGTCGGCAGGCAGGTCGATGCGCGCATGGAACGGCCGTGCCCCCTCGACGGAGAGCAGGACGACCGACCGCGCGGGCGGGAAGCCGATGGCGACGGGCACGAAGGCGAGCAGGTCCTCGGGACAGGTGGCCTTCATCTGACGGGAGACTGGATCTGAAGTGGTCATGTCGGTGACGCTGCCCAGCCGCACCGACACGTCATCCTCGAGCGTCGCGACACCTGTGGAGAGCGCGTCGGAGCGGCTGCCTGTGGACGCCTTGCGGACTGCGACAATGCCTGACATGACGTGGGAGGGCCGGTGACGAGCCCATGAGGAGCACCGCATCGGTCCTGCACCTCGACCTCGACGCCTTCTTCGCGGCCGTCGAGCAGCGCGACAAGCCCTCCCTGCGTGGCAAGCCCGTGATCGTCGGCGGCGTGGGTGGGCGTGGGGTCGTGGCCACCGCGTCCTACGAGGCCCGGGTCTTCGGCGTCCGCTCCGCCATGTCGACGCGCGAGGCCCGGGCCCGCTGTCCGCACGCCGCGTTCCTCACCGGCCGCTTCCACGCCTACCGCGAGACCAGCGCCAAGGTGATGGCCGTCCTGCGTGCCGCATCCCCGCTCGTGGAGCCGCTGTCCCTCGACGAGGCCTTCGTCGACCTCGCCCAGGCGGGACTGCCTGACCTGGAGGTGGCCACCGTTGCGGCGTACGGCGAAAGCCTCCGCGCGCAGGTCGCCGAGGTCACCGGCGGGCTCACGGGAAGTGTCGGCATCGGCTCGTCGAAGTTCATCGCCAAGGTGGCCAGCGAGCTGGACAAGCCCGACGGACTGACCGTGGTCCCGCCCGGCACCGAGCGCGACCTGCTGCGGCCGATGAAGGTCACGGTCATCCCCGGCGTGGGGCCCGCTACGACCGAGCGGCTGCGGCGCGCCGGCATCCACACCATCGCCGACCTGGAGGCGGTGCCCGAGGACGAGATGGTCCGCCTGCTCGGGAAGGCGCACGGGCACGGCCTCTTCCAGCTCGCGCGCGCCCAGGACGACCGACCGGTCGTGGCCGACCGCGAGACGAAGTCGGTCAGCTCGGAGGGCACCTACGACACCGATCTGACCGACCGCAAGCTGATGGAGGGGCTGCTCGCGCGTCAGGCGACGCACGTCGGCGAGCGCCTCCGCAAGCAGGGCCTCTCGGGCCGCACGGTGTCCATCAAGGTGCGGATGCACGACTTCACGACGTTGAGCCGCTCCTCCACCCTCTCGAGCCCGACCGACAGCGGCCCCGCGATCAGTCGTGTCGCCAAGGCGCTGCTGGCGGACCTCGACACCTCCGGCGGCGTGCGGCTGCTGGGAGTGGGCGTCTCCGGGCTCGCCGACTGGATCCAGGAGGACCTCTTCGGCGAGAGCGAGGCCGAGGAGCCCGAGGTGGAGCTGCCGGTCGCCGAGCCGATCCGGCGCGGCTACGTGCCCGGCATGGACGTCGAGCACACCGAGATGGGGCGCGGCTGGGTGTGGGGCTCCGGCAAGGGCGTGGTGACCGTCCGCTTCGAGACGGCCGAGACGCCGCCCGGACCGGTCCGGTCCTACTCCGTCGACGATCCCGCGCTGGCGCCGGCCGAAATGGGTGAAGGGCTCCCGACGGTATGAGCGTCAGGAGCCCTTCGGTTTGACCGGTTGCGGTGACGTCCGATCGATCAAGACCTTCGCCGACCTCCGAGGACCCCGTCACCGGGCCCCCGCAGCAAGCAAGCTCGCCGTGTGAGTTCTGCGTTTCAGTCCGATCCCCAGCTCCGCAAGCGGTGCTGGTAGAGAGAGTTCTATGCGGTCGCGGACCCGGCGCGCAAGGGGTTCGACGAACATTCCTTTGGTCCCACAGGCATGTCCACAGATGATCTGCGGTGGTCCACAGAAGTGGCCGGTTTCTCCACACAGATGTGGATCAGCCTGTGGATGACCAACGGGCAGCCCATCCGGATCAGGAACAGCTCCGAACTAGCCCTGAGAAGTCCCTGAGAGTTCGTCGACCTTGCAACTCTGCGGAACCGCCGGACGTCAGTGCAGATGAAGGGCCACAACGGACGGGAATCTCCGGACCGTGTGGGCCGTTGAACACGACGTGACGCGATCGGGGACCGCGGCACACGGAGGAGACGACATGACCACCACGCAGATCACCAAGAACGTACCGGCGCGCAGCGCTGCCGGGCGGGGCACGCGCGGCGCGACCCGCGAGATCGAAGGTCGCGACAGCGTCGGGCTCTACCTCGACGAGATCGCTCGCACGCCGCTGCTCGACGCGATCACCGAGGTCGAGCTGTCCAAGACCATCGAGGCCGGCCTGCTGGCCGAGAAGCTCCTCGAGGAGGGTCGCGTCGGCCGCAAGAAGGGCGGCGCCCCGATGAGCGCCACCGAGGAAGAGCTCGAGTGGCTCGCCGAGGAGGGCCGCAAGGCCGTCGACCAGTTCATCTCGGCCAACCTCCGCCTCGTCGTGTCGATCGCCCGCAAGTACGGCCGCTCGCAGATGCCGATGCTCGACCTGATCCAGGAGGGCAACACCGGCCTGATCCGAGCGGTCGAGAAGTTCGACTACTCCAAGGGCTACAAGTTCTCGACGTACGCCACCTGGTGGGTGCGGCAGGCCATCACCCGCGGCATCGCCCAGCAGGCGCGCGTCGTTCGCCTCCCCGTGCACGTCGTGGAGGAGCTCAACCAGGTCTCCGGCGCTCGCCGTACCCTCGAGCGCCAGCTCGGCCGTGACCCGGAGCCGCACGAGATCGCCACCGAGCTCGGGATGGACATCGAGCGCGTGCTCGACCTGATGTCGTGGGGCCGCGACCACGTCTCCCTCGACACCCCGGTGGACGAGGACGGCGACACGTCGCTCGGCGACCTGATGGCCCAGGAGACCGCCCCCGGGCCCGACCTGGAGTTCCTCGACGTCGAAGCGCGCCAGCGGCTCGAGGACCTTGTCTCGCACCTCGACGAGCGGGCCGCCGACATCATCCGCGCCCGCTACGGCCTCACCGACGGACGCCAGCACAAGCTGGCCGACATCGGCGCCAAGCACGGCATCTCCGCCGAGCGGGTCCGCCAGCTCGAGCGGGAGGCCCTGCAGAAGCTGCGCCGCATCGGCGACCCGGACCTCGCGACCGGCAGCACGGCCGCCTGACCCGCCCACCAGATCCCTCCCAGGGAAGGCCCGTCCCGATTGATCGGGGCGGGCCTTGGTGATTTCTAGTACGCCGCAGAGGTCAGCGCGGCAGCGGCGTCCTGGGCGACCGTCGTCACGTCGGCGGGCACCGGAGCCCGGCGCGCGGCCCGCTGCTGCCACAGCTGCAGCGCGATGACCCGGGCGGCCGCTTCCTCGATCCGCTCGCGCGTGATGTCGCCGTCGTCGACCGCCTTGGTGAGGACCCGGTGGGTCTCGACGGTGTCGACCGGCATCAGCAGCAGGTCGGCGCCGGCGTTGAGGGCCGCTACGGCCGGCTTGAAGCTGGCGGCGACGGCCGCCATGCCCAGCGAGTCGGTGATCGTGACGCCCTCGAAGCCCAGGTCGTCGCGCAGCATGGCGTAGACCTCGGGCGCCAGCGATGCGGGCACCCCCGGGGCGATCGCAGTGAGGTCCAGGTGGCTGAGCATGACGGCGGGCGCGTGCGTGGCGATGGCGGCCTCGAACGGCGGCAGGTCGTGCGCCTCGATCTCCGCCAGCGTCGAGTCGAGCACCGGCAAGGTGTCGTGGCTGTCGCTGGTGGCGGCGCCGTGGCCCGGGAAGTGCTTGACCGTCGAGACCACCCCGGCCGCGTCGAACCCGCGCACGGCGGCGGCGGTGGCCTTCGCGGCAATGGCAGGGTCCTCGCTCGCCGAGCGGGTGCCGATCGTCGGATCGGCCGCCCCGATGGTCACGTCGGCGACCTGGGCGAACACCCAGGTGAAGCCGAGCTCGCGCAGCTCGAGCCCCGTCGCGTACGCCGCCTGGCGCACCACCTCCCGACCCGACTCACCGTCGGCCGAGATCGCGGCGCCGGCGGCGTCGAAGGCCGGAAACTCGGTGGCGATGCCGCGCAGGTGCGACACGTAGCCGCCCTCCTGGTCGACGCCGAGCACGGGCGGGTAGCTGCGTCCGTCGTCCAGGGAGGCCTGCGTCAGGGCGGCCGTCATCGCGCGGACCTGCGCCTCGTCGACGACGTTGCCGTTGGTGATGGAGATGCCCGCGAGGTGCTGCTCGCGCAGCATGGTTGCGACCTCGGTCGGGTCCGTGCCGAGGTAGCGGCCGACGATGACCTGGCCGGCCAGCTGCTCGCTCGACATGTCCGCGGCGATCTCCTGCGCCTGCTCGAGCTCGCCGACGTTCGGCCCCCAGCCGAGGGGGGCGTTCGGGTCGGCCTCCGCGGAGGCGGACGGGGCCGCCGTGGGGTCGGTCACCGTCCCGTTCGGAGCGTCGGCCTGCGACGTACAACCGGCGAAGATGCAGGCCACGACGGTCAGGACGGCCGCGGCTCGGTGGGTACGCACGGCGCGAAGGCTACCCGCGGCGACGCACGCGATCGAAACGCCGCGATCAGCCCGGGCGCAGCGCCTCGGGACGGACCTCGGCGTGCAACCGCTCCAGCATCGACTGCTGGCGTTCAGCCTGCGCCGCCAGGCGCACGTAGTCCGCGGCGTCGAGCCCTAGCTCGTCGGAATACTCGACCAGCACCTCCCACAGCCCCTGCTTGGCGTTGACCGCAGCCCGCAACAGCTCGAGCTCCAGCAGCGGTGTCATGGGCGAACCCGTCAGGACACGACCGTTGGTCTTGGCGCGCCCCAAGAGCTCGCCCACCCTGGCCAGCGCCTGGAGGGGCAACCCGCGACGAAGGTCGAGGGCGTCGATCAACTCACCGAGGTGGCGGTGCTCCTCGTCGAGCTCTCGGGCGAAGTCGGCAAGGGCGGGGCCGATCTCCCGGTCGGCGTACCACTCGCTCATCTTCCGGGCACGTGCCCGCCCACCGGCGGCACCGGTGAGGTGGTCACCGAGGTAGGTCTGCAGGATCCGGCGGTCCACGGTGGCCGGGACGGAGGCGTGGCGAGTCAGCATCCAGTCAGTCGAACACGCTTCCGGCGCCCGTGACAGGCCCCCAGGGGTGGTGCCGACCCGGACGCGATCAGGCCTCGGCCTGCAGCGAGACGAAGACCGCCACGACCCGATCGCGGAGCTCGTCGATGGTGCCCGTGTTGTCGATGACGTGGGTTGCGATCGCGAGCCGGTCCTCCCGCGAGGCCTGCGCGGCGATCCGCGACTTGGCGTCCTCGCGGGTCCAGCGACGGTCGGCCATCATCCGCGCGATCTGGAGCTCGGGCGGGCAGTCGACCACGATCACCGCGTCGAACGTGTCGGCGCGCCCGCCCTCGGCGAGCAGCGGGATGTCGTGGACCACGAGGTCGTCGTCCTGGGCAGCTTCCTCGAGCGCCACCATCCGCTCGAAGACCAGCGGGTGCACGATGGCCTCGAGCCGTTTGCGGGCGGCGGCGTCGCCGAAGACCAGCGAGCCCATGGCCGCACGGTCCAGATCTCCGGACGGTGTCAGCAGCGACGACCCGAACTCGGCCACGACCGCATCGAGCCCGGGCGTGCCCTTCTCGACCACCTCGCGGGCGAGGGCGTCGGCGTCGATGACCACCGCTCCGAGCTCGGCCAGCATCGCCGAGACCGTGCTCTTGCCAGAGGCGATGCCTCCGGTCAGTCCGACCCGCAACGTCACGCCTGCTCTCCCAACTTCGTGAGGATTCGGTCCAGCGTACGGCGATCACGATCACCCAGGACGTCGAGGACGCGCTCCGCGGCCTGCCCTCGGACGTCCTCGATCTTCCGCAGCAGGAGCCGCCCCGCGTCGGTGAGCGCCAGCGTCGTGGCCCGTCGATCGGTGGGGTCGGCCGACCGGGCGATCCAGCCGTGCTCCTCCAGCGCGTCGGCGACCTCGGTGGCCGAGCGCGGGCTGATCCGCAGCCAGGTCGCCAGCACCGAGGGCCGCACCGGCTCCGAGGACGCGATCACCTTGAGCGCCCTCGACTGCGCCGGGGTGATCCCCCACGCTTCCAGTTCCTGGGCCGTCTCGCGCCGGATCAGCCGGGCGGCTGCCATCAGCAGGTCGCCGGTCGTGTCGGGCGACGAAGGAGGGGCCATGGGAACAACTCTAGTCCCAGCCGCGTTGTACCCTCATAGTGAGGTTACCTCACGACATACGTGAAAGGAGTTGGTCGCATGGAGGACCAGCCAAGCTCCCGCCGCTCGCGCAGCGGCCGTCCCGACCCCGCCGACAAGCGGCAGCTCGAGGACCACCCCGTCTCCCTCGCCCGGATCGCGCGCCTCTTCGCACCGCACCGCGGCACCCTGACCATCGTCATCGCGCTGATCATGGTCAGCTCGATCATCGGCCTCGCCCAGCCGTTCCTGGTGCGCCACGTCATCGACGAGGCGCTCCCCCGGCAGGACGTGCGGCTGCTGGTCATGCTGGTGCTCGGCATGCTCGGCGTCGCGATCGCCACCGCCGCCATCGGCGTCGTGCAGACCTGGCTCTCGACCTCGGTCGGCCAGCGCGTCATGCACCGACTGCGCAGCGACCTGTTCACCCACCTGCAGCGCCAGTCGCTCGGCTTCTTCACCCGCACCCGCGGCGGCGACGTCCAGTCGCGCCTGGTCAACGACATCGGCAGCATGCAGAGCGTCGTCACCAGCACGGCGACCTCGATTGCGGCCAACGTCACCGTCGTCGTCGGCACCGCCGCGGCGATGGTCGCCCTGAGCTGGCGCCTCGCGCTGCTCTCCCTGATCGTGCTTCCCCCGGCAGTCTTCCTGACCCGCCAGGTCGCACGCATGCGTCACAAGATCACCGCCCAACGACAGCGCCGGTTGGCCGACCTGCACGTGCAGATCGAGGAGGGACTCTCCGTCAGCGGCGTGCTCCTCACCAAGACGCTCGGCGTCGGCGGCGCCCTCAGCACCCGCTTCGAGGAGACCTCGGCCGACCTCGTCGACCTCGAGATCCGCTCCCGCCTCGCCGGTCGCTGGCGGATGGCCACGATGAACATCATCTTCTCCGCGATCCCGGCCGCGATCTACCTCGCTGCCGGCTTCCCGGCGACCTCCGGCGGCATGACCATCGGCACGCTCGTCGCCTTCATCGCCCTCCAGGGCACGCTGTTCCGCCCGTTGATGGGGCTGCTCAACGTGGGCGTCGAGATCACCGCCTCGCTGGCGCTGTTCTCCCGGATCTTCGAGTACGCCGACCTGCCGATCGACCTCCCGGAGCCGGTCGACCCCACGCCGCTCCCCCAGCTGGGCGGCACGGTCACCTTCGAGCACGTGGGCTTCAGCCACGACGCCGACAGCGATGTCCTGACCGACATCCACCTCACGGTTCCCGCCGGCTCGAGCCTCGCGCTCGTCGGCGCCACCGGCAGCGGCAAGTCCACCCTCGCCGGGCTCGTCGCCCGCCTGCACGACCCCACGGACGGCCGGGTGCTGATCGACGGTGTCGACGTACGCGACGTGACCACCACAGACCTCGCCGGCCGCGTCGGCATGGTCACCCAGGAGACCTACCTGATGCACACCAGCATCCGTGAGAACCTCCTGCACGCCCGCCCCGACGCGACCGACCGGGAGATCGAGGACGCCGCCCGCCAGGCGCGGATCCACGACCTGATCGCCGGCCTGCCGCACGGCTACGACACGATCGTCGGCTCCCGCGGCCACCGGTTCTCCGGCGGCGAGAAGCAGCGCCTGGCGATCGCCCGCACCCTGCTCCGCGACCCGGCGATCCTGGTCCTCGACGAGGCCACCAGCGCGTTGGACAACGAGACGGAGCGCGCCATCCAGGCCTCGCTCGACTCGTTGGCCCAGGGCCGCACCACCATCACCATCGCGCACCGCCTCTCGACCGTGCGCAACGCCGACCGGATCGCCGTCCTCGCCCATGGGCGGGTCGTCGAGCTCGGCACCCACGAGGAGCTGCTGCTCCGAGGCCGTCAGTACGCCGCGCTGATCCGCGGCGGACTCGCCGAGGCAGCGTGACGCCTCAAGCCAGCCCCGCTTTGCGCGCGTAGACCTGCGCCTGCTCCTCGGCATCCAGATCGCCGGTGAGCAGGCGTTCGGTCGTCCAATGGTCGACGGAGAGCCCCGTCAGGGCGACATACTCTGCCAGCTCAGGCTCCAGGACGCGCGCCAGCGTCATCAGGTCCTCGCCCGTGGGCGCGGTCCCTGTGATCGTCGGTGAGCCCGCCATCAGCTTCTTGAGCGGCGGGTAGGGCTTGAAGCGACCCACCCCGATGTGTCTGGTCACCCGGTCGAGCGTCGGGTTGGGCTCGGCGAGCAGCGTCGCGAAGTCGAGGAAGAGCCACTGCTCGCGCGGAAAGACGCTGAGGCCGTGGCGCACCTGCCCGCCGTAGTAGCCGCGGATGACGCCGGAGGCTCGCATGAAGCGCGCCCGCCCACCACGTCCGTCGAACTCGTCCGGCAGCTCGGTCGGGAAGTCGTCGGGCCGCCAGGCCATCATCTCCGGCCAGTCCGGCGCCTTCTCGGGCTGGCGCTCACGCACCATCACCCACTGGCTGACCAGCCGGTCGATCGGGTCGCGGAAGGCCGCGATCAGCCGCATGTCGGGTCGCTGCTCGTGCATCCGCTCGAGCGACCCCGGCATCAGCAGGTAGCGCGGGGTCGCGTCGCCGAGTGCGATGTGGATCGGCTTGGCGTGCTTGATGCCGTACGCCGAGTGGTCGACGTCGCGCCAGGTCTGGTCATCGACGTCGAACCAGCCCATCTCCTTGCGGGGTGGTCGCGCGACCTCGGGATGCTGGTTGAGCATCCACTGCAGCGTCGACGTGCCCGCCTTCTGCACGCCGACGATGGAGAAGGTGAAGGGCAGGAACGGCACGTCAGTCCTGCAGCAGCTTCTCTGCTGCTGCCAGCAGCACGCAGGTCGCGACGGCATCGATGGCCGCCGTCACCTCGTCGAGCGGCGGCATGGTCGGCGCGATCCGGATGTTCTGGTCGTTCGGGTCGTCGCCGTGCGGGAAGGACGATCCGGCCTGCGTGAGCGCGACGCCCGCGTCCTTGGCCAGCGCGATCACGCGCGCGGCCGTGCCGGGCACGACGTCAACGTTGACGAAGTAGCCGCCCGCGGGCTTGTTCCAGGTCGCGACGGCGTACCCACCCAAGCGCTCGGAGAACACCCGGTCGACCTCGTCGAACTTCGGCGCGATGATCGCGCGGTGCTTGGCCATGTGGTCACGGACGCCCTGCGCGGAGCCGAAGAACTGGATGTGGCGCAATTGGTTCACCTTGTCCGGGCCGATCGAGCCGTTGCCGAGGTGCCCGAGGTACCACGCGATGTTGGCCTCGGAGGCACCCAGGAACGCGACGCCAGAGCCGGCGTAGGTGATCTTCGACGTCGAGGCGAACATGAGCGGCCGGTCGGGGTGACCGCTCGCGGCCGCGAGGGTGAGGATGTCGGCGCTCTTGGCCTCCTCCTCCGTCAGGTGGTGCAGGGCGTAGGCGTTGTCCCAGAAGATCTTGAAGTCGTTGGCAGCGGTCTCCATCGACGCGAGCCGCGCGGCGACCTCCTGGCTGCAGATGGAGCCGGCCGGGTTGGCGTAGGTCGGCACGATCCACATGCCCTTGATCGAGCGGTCGTTCTTCACCAGCGCGGCGGTGGCCTCGGAGTCCGGGCCGTCGTCGTTCATAGGCACGGTGATCATCTCGATGCCGAGCGACTCCAGCAGCGTGAAGTGCCGGTCGTAGCCGGGGACCGGGCAGATGAACTTGATCCGGTCCTCCTTGCCCCACGCGCGGTCGCTGTCGCGCGCGCCGAAGAGCATCAGGAAGATCAGGCAATCGCGCATCATCGTCAGGCTGGAGTTGCCACCCGCGATCACCTGCTCGGGCTCGATCCACAACAGCTCGGCGAAGATCTCGCGCAGCTCGGTCAGCCCGGCCAGGCCGCCGTAGTTGCGCACGTCCGTGCCGCTGCTGTCCTTGAACCCGCGCGGCAGGTTGAGCAGCTCGTTGGCGAGGTCGAGCTGCGCGGCCGAGGGCTTGCCCCGCGTCAGGTCGAGCTTGAGGCCACGGGTCTTCAGTTCGGCGTACGCCGCCTGCTGCTGCTCGAGCAGGGAGGCGAGGTCGTCACGGGACAGGGCGGAGAGCGGCGGGTGCGTCACGGCACAAGCCTAGAGGACGTCAATCGAGCCGGACGCAGGCCATCGATGCCTTGCGGACCGCACTCTTCGTCCCTGCCCGCACGGCGCGCCACCGCACCCAGACCGCATGGGCACGGCGAACTCGTCGCGGAAGCCTCACTCGGCTGCGCGGCTCGTCAAGGGCCGATCGGACGACCAGGAACCGGTCATGGTTCGGCGACCGGCGACAGGAGCTGCTCGGGGCAACAGCAAGGTCATAGGCCTCGGCCCCACTGACGGCGCGGCCGCTCGAGCGCAGGACACCCCGACGGCTGACAGCGAGTCGCACACGACGGACGGCGCCCGGCGAGGACAGGCCGGCCGGGGTGAGGCGGGGCGGGACGCGGAACGTGGCGTCGGCACGGGGGCCGCGCAGCTCGCCGTTGACACCCACGACGGACAAGACGTAGGTCGAACCCGCCACCAGACCGTTCGCGTCGATCCAGGCCTGTTGCTGGGTCACCTTGACGAGCGGAACCCCGTCGCCGACCGCATCGAGGCGGACGTCGTAGGACCGAGCCTCGGGAATCGGCTGCCAGGTGGCGACGAGGCGACCCGCAGCGTCGACACTCTTCACCGTGATGTCCGCGCCCGCGGGGGTGACTCCACCCGCACGTCCGCCGGCCATCGGGGACAGCGGACCGTCGGCCTTCACCCCTCTGCCCTGCACCGCCACCTGGTAGGCCGCTCCCGCGACCAGTTCGCGGAGCGTCGCCGCGGGGACGTCCGTCTCGAGGGTCGACCACCCCGACGAACCGTCGGCCAGCTGGAACCACACGCGGTATCCCACCGCGCTCGGCTTGTCATCCCAGCGGAGGTCCAGCTGGCGATCTCCGGGCCCGACGACCACGCTCGTGATCGCACCCGGCCCGTCCGCCCGCGGGCGGACCTGGACGGGTCGCGACCAGGCGTCGGCCTCTGCCGGCCAGAATCCCTTCACCGGCTGCACCTGGAAGGCGTAGTCGTGTCCGTTGACCAGGCCGTCGACGCGCACCGCGCTGCCGCTCACCTCCGCGACCTTCGTGGCCGGCTCGCCGGTGATCGTGTCCCGCTGCCAGACCACGTGAGACGTGGCGCCCGGAGACGGCACCCAGATCACGTCCGCGGACCCGTCGCCAGCCGTGACCTCCGCGACGGGTGGGATCCTCGGGCCGAGCGGAGTGCTCATCACGGGGCGGGTGGCCACGGGCCCGACACCGATGCCGGACAGGGCATCTTCGACGGCCGCGGCGATCACGAGTTCTCCCGCGGCATTCGGGTGGACGATGTCGTACGTATGGGTCACACGCCCGTAGTCCTCGTCCGCCGACGCAACCACGACTCGCGACTGCTCGCTGTCGAGGCCGGCCGACTCCTGGTCGATCAGGTCATTGAGCTCGGGCACACCGTCGATCCAGGCCGGGGGCGCGTGCGTCAGGACGACATCGACCTTCGGGTCGGCTGCCCGCAGCTCTACCACCAGCTCAACGAGGCGATCGACCACCCACCCCGGGGACTGGCCCAGCCACGTGAGGTCGTTGATGCCCAGCTCGACCACGACGACATCCGGGTCGTGGTCCGCCATCAGCTCAGTCGCCGAGAACTCGGGAAGCCCGAGCGCGAGGCCCCATCGCGACGCGTGGTCGTCGTCGAAGCTGGGGTCCGGATAGGCGTAGGACGGGGCCGGGAAGTCCGGACCGAAGAGTCCGTCGCGGGGCCCGACGAAATCGACCGCGACGCCGTTGGTGCTCAGGTGCTGCCAGAGTCGGTAGCGCCAGGACCAGTCGCCGGCCGTGCCGTGGCTGAGCGAGTCGCCCAGCACCATGATGCGCACCGGCGACGACTCGGCCTGCGACGTCGTCGGCACGACTATCAGCGCCGTCGCCATCAGCAGAACGGCAAGACTGCGCCGCATGACACCCCCGTTGTGTTCGGCGCCAGCGTAACCGGCCGATCAGGCTCCCGGAGCCATCGCTCGAGCGCTCACGCGGTCTCGCTGAAGGTACGCCGATACTCCACCGGGCTCACGCCGCGGTAGCGACCGAAGTGGTGGCGCAACGTCGCGGCGTTGCCGAAGCCGACCTCGCCGGCGATCCAGTCGATGGAGTGGTCGGTCTGCTCGAGCAGCTCCTCGGCTGCCTGGACGCGCTGCGCGAGCACCCAGCTGTACGGCGTCGTGCCGGTCTCGTCCTTGAAGCGGCGGGCAAAGGTCCGCGGAGACATGTGCATGTGCCGCGCCAGCGTCTCGACCGTGAGCTCCTCGGCGAGGTTGGCCGAGATCCAGGCCAGCAGCGGGGCGAGCGCCTCCGACTCGCAGACCGGCACCGGGCGCGCGATGTACTGCGCCTGGCCACCGTCGCGGTGCGGCGGCACGACGATCCGGCGCGCGGCCGACGCGGCGACCCGCGACCCGAACTGCTGGCGCATCAGGTGCAGTGCGGCGTCGAGCCCCGCGGCCGAGCCGGCGCCGGTGACGATGTTGCCCTCCTGGACGTACAGGACGTTGCCGTCGACCTGCGCCTCGGGATAGAGACCCGCGAGCTCGTCGACGTGCCGCCAGTGGGTCGTGCACCTCTTGCCCTCCAGCAGCCCCGCCTCGCCGAGCACGAACGCGGCCGTGCAGTGTGCGAACACGAAGGCGCCGCGGGCGTGGGCGTGCTGGACGAGCTCGACGACCTCCGGTGACGGGTCGAGGTAGCCGCGCTTCGGGATGACGCAGACCAGGTCGGCGTCGGCCGCCGAGTCGATGCCGAGGTCGACGTGCAGGTCGAAGCCGCTGCTGCCCCTGACCCGGCCCGGCCGGGGCGTGGTGACGACGAAGTCGAACACCGGATTGTCGTCCTCCGGGTGGTAGGGCTCCGACCACACCTCGCACATCGCGCCGAGCCCGAAGGGCTCCGCTCCGTCCTGGACCACGACCGCAACCTTGTGCATGGAGCCATGCTGCCGCACCGTTGGCAGTAAATCAACTAACACTGTCATTCCTGCCACTGGTGGCAGTAATGACGCGGGCGCAGAATTACTGCCATGAACACTTTCCTCTTCGCCCTCATCGCCATCGCCATCGCCGCCTACCTCGTCAGCTACGCGCGGCACGACCTGTTCGCCGGTGCGGCCACCCGCGCCGACGACCACGACGAGCTCGGCCCGGTCGAGCTCCGCCGTCACCTCGTCCCCCGCCACTGAGTCACCCGCCGGGGCTTTGCTTGGATGGCGTCATGGACGCCGCCAGGCTCAGCCCCGGATCCCGGGTCGCACTGCTCGTCCCGGGTTCGCAGGCGTACGTCGACCTGGCGCTCTCGCTTCTCGCGGCCGGTGTCTTCCCGGTACCCCTCGATCCGGCGCTCACCGAAGCCGAGCGCCAGCGGATCCTCGCTCCGATCGCCCCGGACCTCGTGATCACGGACGACGACGCCCTCGGCGCCGTGCTGGGCGCCCTCCGGGAGCACGGGCTCCCCCGCGGCCGGCCGATCCACTGCACCAGCGGCACCACCGGCACTCCCAAGGGCGTGTTCTCGGGACTGCTGTCCCCCGACGACGCGGAGACGCTCGTCGCGGAGGAGCGTGACCTCTGGGGCTTCTCCCCGGACGACGTCAACCTGGTGCTCAGCCCGCTTCACCACTCCGCGCCGCTCCGGTTCGCGATGGGCACGCTGCTGGCCGGTGGCCGGATCGTGGTGCCGGGTCGCTTCGATCCAAGACGGGTCACGGCGGCGATCGTCGACGAGTTACCGACCACGATGTTCTGCGTGCCGACCCACGTGCAGCGGCTCTTCGCGCACTGGGACGAGGTGGGCACCCCCGACCTCTCCAGCTTCCGGCTGGTCGCACACGCCGGGGCTCCGTGCCCGCCGGCGCTCAAGCACCGGCTGATCGAGACGTTCCCGGCCGGATCCACCTGGGAGTTCTACGGATCGACCGAGGGTCAGTTCACTGCGTGCCGGTCCGAGGAGTGGCTGGCCCACCCCGGGACCGTCGGGCGCGCCCGCCCCGGTCGGACGATCACGACCGACGACGAGGGCCGGCTGTGGTGCGTCGTGCCGCCGCACGCCCGCTTCTCCTACCTGGGCGATCCCGCGAAGACCGCGGAGGCCTGGCGCGACACTCCCGATGGGCCAGCGTTCACCGTCGGCGACGTCGGCCGCATCGATGCCGACGGCTACGTCCATCTCGACGGGCGCCGCGACGACCTGGTGATCACCGGCGGGGTCAACGTCTATCCGCTCGAGGTCGAGAACGCCCTGCGCGATCTGCCCGGAGTCGATGACGCGGGTGTCTTCGCGATGCCTGATCCCGAGTGGGGGCAACGCGTCTGCGCCGCGGTCGTGGGTACGGCGACCGACGCCGACCTGCGCGAGCACGCGATCGCCGTACTGGCTCCGGCGAAGCGACCGAAGACCTATGTCCGCGTCGCCGACCTGCCGCTCACCGCCACCGGCAAGCTGCGTCGCGACCAGCTGCCGGCCCTGCTCGACCGCCCGTGAAATGCCGAACGGCCCACCGGCAGGGCCGGTGAGCCGTTCGAAGTGAGGAGCGTCAGACCGTCAGGCCTGCCCACCCGTGAGCTTCTCGCGAAGCGCCTGGAGCGCCTCGTCCGACGCGAGCGAGCCGCCACAGGTGCTGGTGTCGCCACCGGTCTCGGCGAGGTCGTCGCCGCCGGAGGAGTAGGACGTCGCCTCGCTGGCCTCGGCCTCGGCAACCTTCGCCTCGGCCTGCTGCTTGACGTGCGCCTCCCAGCGGGTGTGCGCCTTGGCGTACTGCTCTTCCCAGACGGCGCGCTGGTCGTCGAAGCCTTCGAGCCACTCGCCGG
>JBDSPC010000508.1:0-6078 GCA_039914485.1 Nocardioides sp. | reverse complement strand
ACCGAGGCATCCAGTTCCACGCCGAGTCGATCCTCACCGAGCACGGCTACGACCTGATCCACGATCTCGTTCGCGACCTGGTGGGCGATTCTCGACTCATTTAGTAGACTTTGGGCTAGGGTGCGCCGGGCAACGGAAAGGCAGTCCCGTGCGTCACCATTGGTGTCGCCACATCTTTGGACGGGGGAGTCCTTGCAGTTCGTACGACGATCGGTTGCTGTCGCCTGTCTCCTTGCGGTGACCGCGTGCGGCGGTGGCGCCGCCGGGACCACCCCGCGGGGTGGTCCCCAGGCTTCGGCCGACCAGCCCGAGAGCCGGCTCCAGGTCGCGGCCGTGAACTCCGAGCCCAAGGCCGCCCGGCAGATGGCGACCCGGCCCAACATCGTGCTCGTCGTGATGGACGACTTCTCGATGGACCTCGTGCAGACGCTGCGCTCCGCCCGCGAGATGCGCCGGCGGGGCGCCGACTACTCGCACGCGTTCGTCGTCGACTCGCTGTGCTGCGTCTCCCGCGCCAGCCTGTTCACCGGGCAGTTCCCGCACCAGACGGGCGTGCGCACCAACACCTCCGGTTCTGCGAGCGGGATGCCGCTCGGTGGCTGGCCCGCGTTCGAGAGCTACGGCAACCCCGAGCGGGCGTTCAACGTCGCGCTGCAGGCGGCCGGCTACACGACCGGGTTCGTCGGGAAGTACCTCAACGAGTACGAGTGGGTCCCGGGTCGCGCGCTGCCGCCCGCGCCGCCCGGCTGGTCGGAGTTCAACGTCGTCTTCGGCTCCGGCTATGACGGCTGGGACTTCGGCTCGACCTACCTCTCCGACGGCCGCCTGCAGGTGAAGCAGCACAACGCCCCGCCCTACTCCGCGCCTATGGCCACGCGGGACCGCGCCTATGCGGGCAGCGTGATCGAGAAGTATGCGATGAGCTTCATCAAGCGGCACCGGGCCGACACGGCGCCGTACTTCCTCGAGGTCGCGGCCTACGCGCCGCACAACCGCACGCAGCCCAAGCCCTACTACCCCGGCGACCCCGTCTTCCCGCCGGCGTTCCGCGACCGGCCGCACGACGGCAAGCCGGGCAACTGTGGTCGGGTGGCGTGCACGGACCTGACGACCAAGGACCTGCCCGGGTTCGGCGACAGCCGCAAGGACAACCACCCGCTCGACGCCAAGGGCAAGCCGACCAAGCGCTGGAACACCCGCGCCAACCCGTTCCGCGCCGCCGTCAGCGTCAACGACCTGCGCAACCGGGCGATGATGGCGCAGTCGGTCGACCGCACCGTGCGCAAGATCCTGCGCACCGTCGACGACAACACCTATGTCGTGTTCACCTCCGACAACGGCTTCCACCTCGGGCAGAACGGCCTGGGGCGTGGCAAGGGCACGGCCTACGACACCGACGTGCACGTGCCGCTCTTCGTGGTGGGGCCGGGCGTCGCGAAGGGCACCCGCGCCGAGCTCACCTCCAACATCGACCTCGCGCCGACCTTCGAGGAGATCGCCGGCGTGGCCCCGCAGCCCTACCGCTTCGGCGCCTCCCTGGTGCCGACCTTCGGTGACCCCGCGGTGGTCCGTCGCAACTACGTCTTCTTCGAGCACACCGCCCAGGCGCTCACGAAGTCCGATCCGGACTCCGCGCTGACCGGCGACGAGCTGGACCGCATCCCGTCGTACGTCGCCGTGCGGAGTCGCACCGGACTGCTGATCCGCTACGACTTCGACAACGCACCGCAGCGGCAGGACTACGGCTACGAGTTCTACCCCTACAAGAACCGCGTGTGGGAGAAGACGAACTCCTACGCCAAGCCTCGCTACGCCGCCGAGGTGCAGCTGCTGGTGCAGAAGATCGCCGACTTCGACTTCTGCTCCGGCCCGACCGCCAACGCGCCGGTGCCGGACAACTGCCGGCTGATCACGCAGTAGCAACCGAAGGACTCCGTGTGCCACTAGGTTCTCCGTGTGCCGGACGTCATCGTGGTCGACCACCACGACTCCTACACCTGGAACCTCGTGCACCTCGTCGCGAGTGTCACCGGGGTGCTGCCGACGGTCGTGCAGCACGACGCGGTGACCGCGGCTGAGGTCCTGGCCCACTCGCACGTGATCCTGTCGCCCGGGCCCGGGCACCCTGCGGATCCGGCCGACTTCGCGGTGGGCACGGAGGTGCTGCTCGCGGGCACGGTGCCCGTGTTGGGCGTGTGCCTCGGGATGCAGGGGCTCGTTGCGGCGTACGGCGGGGTGGTCGAGCGCGTCGAACCTGCCCACGGCGACGTGGCGGTCATCCGCCACGACGGCCGGGGCGTGTTCGCGGGTCTGCCGTCGGGTTTCGAGGCGGTGCGCTACCACTCGCTCGCCGCGACGTCGCTGCCGTCGTCGCTGGTCGCGACGGCCTGGTCGGCCGACGACGTCGTGATGGGGGTGCGGCACGTGTCGCTGCCGCTGGAGGGCGTGCAGTTCCACCCCGAGTCGATCCTGTCGTCCCACGGCTTCGAGATGATCGCGAACTTTCTCCGATGACGGACCCCATCGACTTCTTCCGCACCGTCGCCGCCGAGCACCCGCGCTGCTTCTGGCTCGACGGTGGCGGCGTGCGCGAGTGGTCGGGGCAACGCTCCCTGATCGGATGGCTGGACGAGGACGACGTGTCGCTGACGTTCTCCGCGGCACGCCGCGAGGTGACGCGGCACGCCGGGGGCGAGTCGAGCGTCGTGGGCGAGGACGTGTTCGCCGTACTCGAGGAAACGATGGCTCCGGGCGAGCAGTGGTTCGGCTACTTCGGCTACGCCTCTCGCACCGACCTCCCCGCTCGCCCCGACCCGACCCTCCCCGACGCCGTGTGGATGCGGGCGCGGAACGTGCGGATCTTCGAGCACGCACCTCGGTCCTTGTCGGAGTCCCCGGACATCCGGGGACTCCCTCACGTGTCAGGCGAGACCTCACCCGACACGCGTCAGACTCCCCTGACCAGTGAGTACGCCGCAGCCTTCGCCGCCGTCCAGGAGCAGTTGCGCGCCGGCAACTCCTACGAGGTCAACCTCACCTACCGGCTGGCCCAGGAGGCGGCCGGGCACCCGGCCGACGCCTACCTCCGGCTGCGCGACCTCAACCCCGCGCCGTACGCGGGCTTCCTGCAGCACGACGTCGCCGGCCACGAGGCGTGGCTCCTGAGCTCGAGCCCGGAGCGCTACGCCCTGATCACGCCGGATCGGACACTCCAGACCAAGCCGATCAAGGGCACGGCGCCTCGGGGCGCGACGGCGGAGGACGACGACAGGCTGAGCAGGACGCTGGCCGGCGACCCGAAGAACCGTGCCGAGAACCTGATGATCGTCGACCTGCTCCGCAACGACCTGGCGATGGTGTGCGAGGTCGGGTCGGTCGAGGTGCCGGCACTGATGCAGGTCGAGAGCTACGAGTCGGTGCACCAGCTGGTCTCGACGGTCAGCGGAAGGCTGCGCGACGACGTGTCGACCGTGGGCGCGTTGCGGGCGCTCTTCCCGGCCGGCTCGATGACCGGCGCCCCCAAGCTGCGCACGATGGAGATCATCGACGAGGTCGAGGAGACACCGCGCGGGGTCTACGCGGGCGCGTTCGGCTGGATCAGCGGCGACGGCCCGGCCGACCTCGGGGTGGTGATCCGTTCGCTGATGACCGCCGGCGACGGGCGCTGGACCCTCGGCACCGGCGGCGGGATCACTGTCCGCTCCGACCTCGACGACGAGTGGGACGAGTCGCGCTGGAAGGCGTCGAAGCTGTTGTCGGTCTTCGAGACCGAGACCTCAGACTGACGCGGTGATGCCCGGGATCGACAGCGACAGCCGCGTCCCACCGGAGGGAGACGCACCGATCACGACCCGGCCGGTGTGCTGGTCGACGACCTGCTTGACGATCGCGAGCCCGAGCCCCGAGCCCGGCATCGAGCGGGACTCGTCGGAGCGCCAGAACCGTTCGAAGACGTGCGGCAGGTCGGCCGCGCTGATCCCCGGCCCCTGGTCGTCGACGGTCAGCACGCCCGACACGAGCCGCACGGTGATCGTCCCGCCCGGTGGGCTCCACTTCGCGGCGTTGTCGAGCAGGTTGGTGATCGCGCGCTCGAGGCCGGTGGCGTCGCCCTCGGCCGGCCACGACTCGAGGCGTACGTCGAAGTCCACCCCGGCAGCGCGGCGGCGTACCCGCGTCACGGCGCGATCGGCCACCTCGGCGAGGTCGAGGGTGGCGACGGAGGCCTCGGGCTGTTCCTCACGGGCGAGCATGACGAGGTCGCCGACCAGGGTGGTGAGCTCCTCGATCTGGCCGCTGACGTCGTCGAGCAGCTCGCGGCGAGCATCGGCCGGCAGGCCGCCGTCGGTGTCAGCCTGGGCGAGCAGGTCGAGGTTGGTGCGCAACGACGTGAGCGGGGTGCGGAGCTCGTGGCTCGCGTCGGCGACGAGGCGTCGTTGCCGGTCGCGCGACGCGGAGAGGGCGCCGAGCATCTGGTTGAAGGCCTTGGTGAGGCGGGCGATCTCGTCGTCGCCCTCGACGGGCAGGGGCGTGAGGTTCTCGGTGGCGGCGTTGCGTTCGACGGACTGCGCCAGTCGGCGTACGGGCCGCAGACCGTTGGTCGCGACCGCCCAGCCGGCGAGCGCGGCCGCGAGGACACCCAGGGCACCGCTGACGAGCATCACGGTGCCGAGCTTCTGCAGGATCTTCTCCTGCGACTCCAGGGACTGCGCGAGGACCAGGGCCTGGCGGTTGTCGGTCGGCACGGTGGCCACCCGGTAGTGGATGCCGTTGCCGTCGCTCAGGGTCCGGATCGACGACGGTGCCACTCCCGAGGCGACGTCCAGCTCGGGCTTGCCGAGCCGGAACGGCACGTCCTCGTTGGAGAAGAGGCCGCGCTCGGCGCTGATGAAGATGACCCGGACGTCGGCCGCGCCCAGCATCCAGGCGGGCGCTCCCGCCACGGTGACCTCGGACAGGGCGGTGTACTCGGCGGCCTTGTGCGCCCGGTTCAGCAGCGACTCGTCGAGGGTGGCCTGCATCTGGTGGCGCATCACCATGAACGCACCGAGCGCCATCAGCGCGATCGACGCGCCGACCGCCATCGTCGTCAGCAGCGCGACGCGGGAGGCCAGCGACCGCCGGTAGTGCCAGCGACCGTCGGGCCAGACCCGCTGGCTCATGTCTCCTTCAAGACATAGCCGACACCGCGCACGGTGTGGATCAGTCGCGGCTCACCCTCGGCCTCGGTCTTGCGGCGCAGGTAGCCGACATAGACCTCGAGCGAGTTGGCGCTGGTCGGGAAGTCGTAGCCCCACACCTCCTCGAGGATGAAGGACCGCTCGAGCACCCTGCGCGGTCGTCGCAAAAACATCTCCAGCAGCGTGAACTCCGTGCGCGTGAGCTCCATGGCGCGCTCCCCGCGGCGTACGTCGCGCGAGCCGATGTCCATCGTCAGGTCGGCGAACGCCAGCGACTCGTCGTCCTCGGTCGGCACCACGCGGCGCAGCAGCGCGCGCAGCCGGGCGAGCAGCTCCTGGAGGGCGAAGGGCTTGGTGAGGTAGTCGTCGGCCCCGGCGTCGAGCCCCTCCACGCGGTCGCCGACGGCGTCTCGCGCGGTGAGCACGAGGACGGGTACGTCGTTGCCGGTCGCCCGCAGCGCGCGGGTCGTCTCGATGCCGTCGAGGCGCGGCATCATCACGTCCATCACGACCACGTCGGGGTGGGTCGTGCCGAGGGTGGCCAGCGCCTCCGCGCCGTCCGCGGCCAGCGACACGTCGTAGCCGTTGAACTCGAGTGAGCGGCGCAGGGATTCACGGACGGCCTTGTCGTCGTCGACGACGAGCACGCGGGGACGGGTCGGGGGCACGTGTCAAGGATGCCAGTCCTGCCTGAGGGCGCGCTGAATGTCGAAACAGTTGTTGTGAGGGCTCCGCGAAGGGATGATCAAGGCGGGATGCGGACCTACCCGTTCGTGACGCGGTCCCGTGAGGTGGTCCCGTGAGGGGGGAGCAGTGAGGACCGGAGCAGCAGCAGGTCATATCGGCTACTTCCACGAGGCGGGGGTCTACGCCGACCGCGAGGAGTTCCTGGCGATCGCGG
>JBDSPC010000499.1:0-4304 GCA_039914485.1 Nocardioides sp. | reverse complement strand
CTGTCACAACAAGGGGGTTAGAGCTACTAACCCGGCGTTACAACTCGCCGCGAGAGAGCGCCCTGCTTGATCGCCGCGCCGGGGACGGAGCTCGTCTTCTCGAAGATCCGCTCGTAGCCGGTGTGCGACATCCGCCATCCGTCGGGGGTACGCACGTAGCGGTCCTGGTAGAGCGCGGCACCTTCGAGCGCGAAGTCGAAGGCGGGTGCGTAGACCTGGTCGTGGAGATACCACGCGCCGGTGGCCGCGTCGCCGGCGGACGTCCGAGTCGGTCATCGCCGCCCGGACTTGAACATCCCTCGTGCCACCTCGCGCGCCGCCGTACGCATGAAGTCCTTGAAGGCACTCGACTTCACGACGTCCATGACGATCCCGTCGTCCTTCTCGGCCTGCTTGGACTGCGCTTGCTTCTTCACCCGCTCGACCTTCCGCTCGCGGGCCATCTCCTTGACCCTGAGGTCCTCGGCGGCCTTCCTCGCACCCTCCTCGATGCGGGCGGCGAGCTTCTCGCGGGCGGACTCGCGATCGACGACCTCGTTGTACTTCGCGTAGAGCGGACTGGCCCTGACCGCCGCCTCCATCGCGGTGGCGTCGGCCATCGCCATCAACGACTCGGGCGCACGGAGACGGGTCCAGGCAACGGGGGTGGGGGCGCCGCGCTCGTTCATCACGGTCACCACGGCCTCACCGATGCCGAGGCTGGTGATCACCTCGCCGAGGTCGGCGTAGGCCGAGTTGGGATAGGTGTTGACGGTCTGCTTGAGCGCCTTGGCGTCGTTGGGGGTGTGCGCGCGGAGCTGGTGCTGGATACGCGATCCGAGCTGGGCGAGCACGTCGTCGGGGACGTCGGTCGGGCTCTGGGTCACGAAGAAGACGCCGACGCCCTTGGAGCGGATCAGCCGCACGGTCTGGGCGATCTGGTCGAGGAACGCGTCGGACGCGTCGTTGAAGAGCAGGTGGGCCTCGTCGAAGAAGAACACCAGCTTGGGGCGGTCGATGTCGCCGACCTCGGGCAGGTCGTGGAACAGGTCGGCCAGCAGCCACATCAGGAACGTCGAGAACAGCGCCGGGCGGTCCTGCAGGTTGGGCAGCTCGATCAGGCTGATGACGCCCATGCCATCGGCGTTGACCTTGAGGAACTCCTTCGACTCGAACTCCGGCTCGCCGAAGAACGCGTCGGCGCCCTGGGCCTGGAAGGAGATCAGCTCGCGCAGGATCACGCCGGCCGTCGCGCTCGACAGGCCACCGAGGCCCTTGAGGTCGCCCTTGCCCTCGTCGCTGGTCAGGAACTGCACGACGGCGCGCAGGTCCTCGAGGTCGAGCAGCGGCAGCCCGGCCTGGTCGGCGTAGTGGAAGACCAGGCCCAGGCTGGACTCCTGGGTGTCGTTGAGGCCGAGCACCTTGCTCAGGAGCATCGGTCCGAACGACGTCATCGTCACTCGCATGGGTACGCCGATGCCCTCGCCGCCGAGGGCATAGAACTCGGTCGGGAAGCCGGTCGCGGTCCACTCCTGGCCGACGGACGCGGCCCGGGCGGTGATCTTCTCCCCGCCCTCGCCCGGGACACTGAGGCCGGACAGGTCGCCCTTGATGTCGGCCGCGAAGACCGGCACGCCTTTGGCGCTGAGCTGCTCGGCGAGGAGCTGCAGGGTCTTGGTCTTGCCGGTGCCGGTCGCGCCGGCGACGAGCCCGTGGCGGTTGAGCATGCCGAGGGGAATCCGGATCTTCACGTCGGACTGGTCGGTGGCGTTGAGCATCAGACCACCGAGCTCCAGCGCGGTGCCCTCGAAGGTGTAGCCGGGGGCCACCGCCGCGGCGATCGGGTCCTGCGCGGTCGACTGCTCGGGAGTCTGCGTCATGGGCGAAGCCTAGCCAGACTGGGCGTCGATATAGTCGCGGCGTGATCTTCAAACGGGTGGGTGAGGGGCGTCCCTACCCTGCCCATGGGTTGGAGCCTCGCGACTGGGCGAGGATTCCGCCCCGTCAGGTGCGCATCGACCATCTCATCACCACGAAGGACACCCTCCAGCTCGCCACCTTGCTGGACGACGACTCGACGTTCTACGGCGATCTGTTCGCCCATGTCGTGGAGTGGAAGGGCGACCTCTACCTCGAGGACGGCCTGCACCGCGCACTGCGCGCGGCCCTGCACCAGCGCAACATCCTGCACGCCCGGGTCCACGAGGTCGCGGCCTGATGACTGCGTCGATCAAGTCAGCGCTCACGCTGCTCACCCTCGTCGCCCTGTTGCTCATCGCGGCCCTGTGGGGCTGGCAGGCGGTCACCAAGCCGTTTCCGACCTCGGAGCCGGCGCCGCTGTGCACCGACGTCACCATCAACGTCGGCACGCCCGTCTTCCGCGACCAGGTCGCGGTCAGCGTCTACAACGGCAGCGACCGCAACGGCCTGGCCGGCGCGACGATGGAGCAGCTGGAGGAGCGCGGCTTCGTCAGTGCCGACAGTGACAACGCGCCGGCCAAGATCAACGGCGTCGAGATCTGGAGCGACGAGCCCCGCAACGCCGCCGTGCGCCTGGTGGCCCGTCAGTTCAAGTCCGCCAAGATCGTCTCTGGCGAGGAGCTCGGCCGCGGCATCGTGGTCGTGGTCGGCGAGTCGTTCAAGGCCCTGCGCAAGAAGGAGGTCGAGTCGGTGACCGCCGTCGAGGCCTCCACCTTCTGCAGTCCGCCCGAGAGCCAGTAGCCCTCTAGTCGCGAGGGTGCTTCGGGTCGCCCAGCCATTGCGCGAGCCGGCCACCTGACGAGACCTGCCGCAGCCGCTCCTCGGTCGCTTCTCGCGCCTTGCGCGGGGTCACGACGAGCAGGTCGTCACCGTGTCGCAGCACCGTGCGGCGTTCCGGCACCAGCGCCTGACCCTGCCGGATCACCAGCGACACCGAGACGCCGGGCGGCAGGCGGAGCTCGCCGACCTCGACGCCGTGCATGCGGGAGCTGGGGGCGATCGTGACCTGGAGCAGGTCGGCCGCCACCTTCTCCAGCGGAGCGGCCTCGACGTCGAGCCCACGGGGCTCGGAGCGCCTGGCCACGCGCAGCAGACGCGCCACCAGCGGCAGCGTGGGACCGGTCAGCATCGTGTAGACGACGACCATCACGAAGACGATGTCGAAGAGCCGGTCGGCGTCGTCGACCCCCTCGGCGAGCGGGATCGTCGTGAGCACGATGGGTACGGCGCCTCGCAGCCCTGCCCAGGAGATGAACGTCAGCTCCCGCCACGGCATGGGCTGCACGATCGAGCTCACGAGCACGGAGACCGGCCGCGCCACGAACGTGAGGATGAGCCCCGTGACGATGCCGAGGCCGACGATCTCCGGGGTGATGCGGTCCGGCGACAGCAGCAGGCCGAGCATGACGAACAGCCCGATCTGGGCGAGCGATGCCAAGCCCTCGGCGAACGACCTGGTCGCGATCCGGTGCGGCAGCTCCTGGTTGCCGAGGATCAGCGCGGCGACGTACACCGCGGCGAAGCCGGAGGCATGCACGGCCGAGGCACCGCCGTACGCGACGAAGGCCAGACAGAGCACCGCGAGCGGGTAGAGACCCGACGACGGGAGGGCGATCCGGCGCATCATCCAGGCGCCCGCGACACCGACCACGACGCCGAGCAGGGCGCCGACGACGAGCTCGAACAGGATCGTGCCCGCGACGTTGAGGAGGCCGCTCTCGAGCGCAGCGCCGGTGGCGATGACGGAGACCAGGACGACCGTCGGGGCGTCGTTGAGACCCGACTCCGCCTCGAGCGCGCCGATGAGCCGCTTGGGCAGCGGCACGACGCGCAGCACGGAGAAGACCGCGGCGGCGTCGGTGGGCGAGCAGACGGCGCCGAGCAGGATCGCGAGCTCCCACGGCAGGCCGAGCAGGAAGTGGGCACCCACGGCGACGATCGCCACGGAGATCGCGACGCCGAGGGTGGCCAGCGAGACGCCGAGCCTGATCGAGGGGCGCATCTCGCGCCAGTCGGTGGTGAGACCACCCTCGGCCAGGATCAGCGCGAGCGCGCCGAAGCCGAGCGCGTGCGCGAGCTGGGCGTCCTCGAACTGGATGCCGAGCCCGGCCTCGCCGAGCAGCACGCCCATGAGCAGGTAGAACAGCAGGCTGGGGAGCCCCACCGTGGCCGAGAGGCGGACCGCGAGAATCGCCGCCAACGTGACCAGAGAGCCCACGAGCAGGAAGGAATCGAGCTGGTGGACATCGAAGGTCACTCGCGCCTCATTCCTCGTCAGCTCGGAGTTGAGGACTAATCCTATCGGTGCTTGCCTCCCGCAAAACTGCAACGTGTTCTAGTCTGGG
>JBDSPC010000481.1:0-10673 GCA_039914485.1 Nocardioides sp. | reverse complement strand
ATCGACCCGATCCAGCGGCTCGTCGTGCCGCGCGTCCTGGCCTGCATGCTGGTGGCGTTCTTCCTCAACGGCATGGTCAGCGTCGTCGGCGTCGCCGGTGGCTACGTCTTCAACGTGATCCTGCAGGACGGCACCCCCGGCGCCTACATCGCCAGCTTCACCGCGCTGGCCCAGCTGCCCGACCTCTGGGTCGGCCTGATCAAGGCGCTGGTGTTCGGTCTGATCGCCGCGATCGTCGCGTCCTACAAGGGCATGAACGCCAACGGCGGACCGAAGGGCGTGGGCGACGCGGTCAACGAGTCCGTCGTCATCACGTTCCTGCTGCTCTTCGTCGCCAACTTCGTCATCAGCATGATCTACCTCCAGATCATCCCGCCGAAGGGCGGATGACATGGCCGGTCTCAAGAGCATCTACCAGAAGCCCCTGGGTTCCCTCGACACCCTGGGCGGCCAGCTCGCCTTCCACATCGGCGTGGTCAAGGCGATCCCGCGCTCGGTCACGCGCTACCCGAGGGAGATCATGCGGATCCTGGCCGAGGTCACCCTCGGCTCGGGCGCCCTCGCCGTCATCGGGGGCACCGTGGGAGTCATCCTCGGCATGACTTTCTTCACCGGCGCCCAGGTCGGGCTGTCCGGCTACGCCGCGCTCAACCAACTCGGCACCGCCGCCTTCGCCGGCTTCGTCTCCGCCTACTTCAACACCCGCGAGATCGCGCCGCTGGTGGCGGGCATCGCACTCGCCGCGACCGTCGGCTGCGGCTTCACCGCCCAGCTCGGCGCGATGCGGATCTCCGAGGAGGTCGACGCCCTCGAGGTGATGGCGATTCCCTCGATGCCTTTCCTCGTCGCCACCCGCGTCGTCGGCGGCCTGATCGCGATCATCCCGCTGTACGTCGTCGGGCTGCTGTCGTCCTACTTCGCGAGCCGGCTCGTGGTGACCCAGTTCTACGGCCAGTCGACCGGCACCTACGACCACTACTTCAACGCCTTCCTGCCACCGGGGGATGTGCTCTGGTCGTTCGGCAAGGTCCTCGTCTTCGCGGTCACCGTGATCCTGATCCACTGCTACCACGGCTACACCTGCTCCGGCGGTCCTGCCGGGGTGGGCGTCGCGGTGGGCCGTGCCGTGCGCACGAGCATCGTCGCGATCAACGTCATCGACCTGTTCCTGTCCATGGCCATCTGGGGCACCAACGCAACGGTCAGGCTGGCGGGCTAGCTGATGAATCCCATGAAGAGCAACAAGGTGCTGGGCGTGATCTTCCTCGTCCTGCTGCTGTCGAGCGTGTGGGTGTCCTACGGCGTCTTCACGAAGAAGTTCACCGACTACGACGAGGTCAAGCTGAAGACCACCAACATCGGTCTGCAGCTGCCCATCCGCGCCGATGTGAAGATCCGCGGCGTGCAGGTCGGCGAGGTCATCGACATCCAGGCCGAGGCCGAGGGTGCGACCCTGACCCTGGGCCTCTACCCGGACATGCGCGACACGGTCCCGGGCAACGTGAGCGGATCGATCGTGCCGAAGACGCTGTTCGGCGAGAAGTACGTCTCGTTGATCGTGCCGGAGGGCCCGATCGCCGACGGCATCGAGATCGACACCGTCATCGATCGCACCGATGTGTCCACCGAGGTCGAGCAGGTGCTCAACGACCTCTACCCGTTGCTGCGTGCCGTCCAGCCGGCCGAGATCAACATGACGCTCAACGCGATCGCGACGGCGCTCGAGGGCCGCGGCGACCAGTTGGGCAACAACATCGAGACGATCGACAGCTACCTCAAGCGGCTCAACCCCGAGATCCCCGCCCTGATCGAGGACCTGCGTCTCACCGGCGAGGTCTCCGACGTGTACGCCGACGTGTTGCCCGAGATCGCCACGATCCTGCGCAACACCATCACGACGACGCAGACGCTCGAGGGTCGCGAGGAGAAGCTCAATGCGCTCTTCAAGGACATCGGTGCGTTCTCCGCGACCGCCGAACGATTCCTCGGCGACAACGACGACAACATCATCCGGCTCGGTGAGCTCAGCCGGGACCAGCTGGCCCTCTTCGCCCGTTACGCCCCCGAGTACCCCTGTCTCCTCAAGGGCATCGTGGGCGCCGGCAAGCTGCAGGCCGAGGCCTTCCGTGGCTTCACCCTGCACATCGTGCTCGAGACGCTGCCCAACCAGCCGCGCGGCTACGGGCCGCAGGACCAGCCCGTCTACGGCGACAAGCGCGGCCCCTACTGCGGCCGGCTGCCCAACGCTCCCTGGAACCAGGACAACCCCGTGACCCACCAGCCCAACTTCGCCGACGGCGTCGACGAAGCCACCGGCAAGGGCATCTCGCGTGCCGCGACCGCGTGGTCGAGCGGGGCCGGATACCCCGGGAGCCGAGAGGAGTCGGCCCTGGTCAAGGGCCTGCTCGGGCCGGCCCTCGGGGCGGGTCCCGAGGACGTGCCCGACCTCGGCGTCCTGCTCATCGGACCGATGGCACGTGGCGCCACCGTCACCCTGGGAGCTGATCGCTGATGGCTCTCCTCGACAAGAAGACCGCCGGGGATCTCGTCCGGTTGCTCGTCTTCATCGTGGTCACCTCGTTGGCGACCGGCATCCTGATCGTCCTCATCGGCAACCTCAACTTCGCCTCCACCCGCGACTACAAGGCCGTCTTCACCAACGCCACCGGTGTGAACAAGGGTGACGACGTCCGGGTTGCCGGCGTGAAGGTGGGGACGGTCAAGAGCATCGAGATCGTCGAACGCACCCGGGCGCTGGTGAGCTTCACGGTGGCCGACGCGACCCAGGTCAACGGCGGCACCTTCGCCACAATCCGCTATCGCAACCTGGTCGGACAGCGCTATGTCTCCCTGTCCCAGGAGGTCGGCGACACCAGCCGCCTGCCGGAGGGGGCCACGATCCCCATGGACCGGACCAAGCCTGCCCTCGACCTCACCGTCCTGTTCAACGGCTTCAAGCCACTGTTCCAGGCGCTCTCGCCGGCAGACATCAACAAGCTCTCCTACGAGATCGTCCAGGTCTTCCAGGGCGAGGGCGGCACGCTCGAGGGCCTGCTGCAGCACACCGCGTCGGTCACCTCCACGCTCGCCGATCGCGACGAGGTCATCGGTGACCTGATCGAGAACCTCAACCAGGTGCTCGTCCACATCGGCGATCGCGACGAGCAGCTGTCTCGCCTGATCGCCTCCTTCCGCCAGCTCATCGGCGGTCTCAAGGACGACCGGCAGGCGATCCTGACCTCGCTCGATGACATCTCCACGCTCTCCGTGCAGACCGCTGGGCTCCTGCAGGGCATCCGCAAGCCGTTCGTGCAGGACATCAAGCACCTGCGTGAGTTCGCCGGCAACATCGACGAGAACAAGGCCGAGCTCGACCGTGCGTTGCAGGTGTTGCCGATCAAGCTCGAGAAGGTCGGCCGCACCGCGATCTACGGCTCGTGGTTCAACTTCTACCTGTGCGAGTTCCAGGGCCGGGTCAAGCTGCCCGGCGGCATCGACGTGCCCGTCAGCTATCAGACCGGATCGGACAGGTGCAACCTCGGATGAAGAAGAGTCCCATGATCCCGTTCCGGGAGCGCAACCCCGTCGTCATCGGCGCCATCAGCCTCGCTCTGATAGCCGCCTCGCTCGTCGTCGCCTTCCGTGCGGGCGATCTTCCGGTGATCGGTGGCGGCGACACCTACTACGCCGCCTTCTCCGAGGCCGGTGGCCTCAAGGCCAACGACGAGGTGCGGATCGCTGGTGTGCGCGTCGGCAAGGTCGACTCCGTCACGCTCGACGGCGACCACGTCAAGGTCGCGTTCAAGGTCGACACGGCCGAGGACTTCGGCCCGACCACCAATGCCGCGATCAAGGTCAAGACCCTGCTCGGCGCGATGTTCCTGTCCCTCGAGCCGGCCGGCGCCGGTCAGATGAAGGAGAAGGCGACCATCCCGATCGAGCGCACCACGTCGCCGTACGACGTCGTGGAGGCGTTCGAGGGCCTGGCCTCGACCTCCGAGCAGATCAACACCGACCAGCTCGCCGCGTCGCTGACCACGCTGGCCGACCTCACCCGCAACACGCCCGACGAGTTCCGAGCGGCCCTGGACGGGGTCAGCCGGCTCTCTGCCAACGTCGCGGCCCGCGACGGCGAGATCAACACACTGCTGGTCAACCTGGAGAAGGTCTCCCGGGTGCTCGACGAGCGCGACGAGGACATCGTGGCGTTGATGGGTGACGCAGACATCCTCTTCAGGGCCCTGGTGAGCCGCCGCGAGGCGATCCACAACCTGCTCACGTCCACGTCCACGCTCTCGCGCGAGCTGACCCTGCTCGTCAGGCAGAGCCGTGCCGACCTCAAGCCCGCCCTGACCCACCTGGAGAGCGTCGTCAACGTGCTCAACAAGAACGAGGACAACCTCGACAACAGCCTGCGGCTGATGGCGCCGTTCTACACCGTGTTCGCCAACACGCTGGGAACCGGGCCGTGGTTCGACACCTACATCCAGAACATGCCTCCGGCACCGCAGGTGGGCTGACATGGATCTCCTCAGGAAATACGCAGTCCCGCTGGTCGTCATCGCCTTGGTGACCGCCGCGGTGCTGACGATGTTCGGCGGCGACGACTCGAAGCGCCTCGTGGCGCACTTCCCGCGCACGGTCTCGCTCTACGAGGGCAGCGAGGTGCGCGTCCTCGGCGTGCCCATCGGTACGGTCGAGAAGGTCACGCCGTCGGGCACCGATGTCGAGGTGACGATGGCCTACGACGCCGACATCGAGCTGCCAGCCGATGCCAAGGCCGCCCTTGTTGCGCCGTCGATCGTCGGTGACCGGTACGTCCAGATCACCCCGGTCATCGAGGAGGGCGACGAGGTGATGGCGGACAACACCGAGCTGGAGCTGGCTCAGACCGCGGTCCCGATCGAGCTCGACCAGATCTTCGAGAGCCTGGACACCCTCAACGTCGCCCTGGGCCCCAACGGGGCCAACGAGAACGGCGCACTGTCCGACCTGCTGGCGGTGACGGCAGACAACTTCGACGGGCAGGGAGCGAACTTCAACTCGACCCTCCAGAACTTCGCCAAGCTCTCAGACACCCTGGCCAACAACAAGGAGGAGCTGTTCGGCAGCGCCGAGCAGCTCGGGAAGTTCATCGAGACCCTCGCGGAGAACGACCAGACGGTCCGCGACTTCAACCAGTCGCTGGCGGACGTGTCCGGGCTCCTCAAGGGCGAGCGCGAAGAGCTCACCGCATCGTTGAAGAACTTGTCGACCGCCCTGACCGAGGTGTCCTCGTTCGTCACCGACAACCGCGAGATCCTCGGTCGCAACATCACGGGCCTCAACCGGGTCTCCAAGGTGCTGGCGAAGCAGCGCGACGCCCTGGACACGGTCCTCAAGGTGGGGCCTCTCGCTCTCAACAACCTTGCGCTGACCTACAACCCCCAGGCCGGCACCCTCGACACCCGGGCCAACCTCGGCATGCTCGGCGGCCAGATCGAGGCCGATCCGGCGGCCTTCCTCTGCGGTGTCACCGATCAGGTGAAGGGGGCCGGGGCCGTGTGCAACACGATCCAGCAGGTCCTGCCCCGCAGCGGCGCCCTGACCGAGGGATCCACCTTGCCGTCCGCGCCGGACCTCAAGTTCGACCCGACCCTCGGCGGACTCGTGGCGGTGCAGCGATGAAGAAGCTCAAGAGCCTCGCCGCGGTCCTCGTCACTGCCCTGCTGCTGACCGGCTGTGACCTGGACATCTACAAGCTCCCACTGCCCGGAGGACCGGACTCTGGAGCGGACCCGATGGTGGTCACCGTCCAGTTCGTCGACGTGCTCGACCTGGTACCCAAGTCCACGGTCAAGGTCAACGACGTCAATGTGGGCACCGTGAGTGACGTTGAGCTGAAGGGCTACACCGCCCAAGTCACCCTGCAGATCCGCAATGACGTCGAGCTGCCCGCCAACGCGCTCGCCGAGATTCGCCAGACCAGCCTGCTCGGGGAGAAGTTCGTCTCCCTCTCGGCGCCGCCCTCTGGTGCGAGTGCCAACCCACTCGCGAGCGGCGACAACATCCCGCTCGAGCGATCCGGTCGCAACCCCGAGGTCGAGGAGGTGCTCGGTGCGCTGAGCCTGCTCCTCAACGGCGGCGGAATCGGCCAGCTCCAGACCATCACGCGCGAGCTCAACCTCGCCCTCGAAGGCCGCGAGGGCGCAGCCAGGTCGGTGCTCGAGCAGATCCGGTCGTTCATGGGTCAGCTCGATGAGAACAAGGTCGCGATCGTCACCGCGATCGAGAAGCTCAACCGGCTCGCGCTCTCGGTGCGCAAGGAACAGCCGACCATCGACGCGGCGCTGGAGGAGCTCCCGAGTGCCCTGGACTCCATCGACCGGCAGCGTGGCGACCTCGTCAAGATGCTCGAGGCCCTCGACGACCTGAGCGAGGTCGGAGTCGACGTCATCAAGGGTTCGAAGGTCGCCACGATCGACGCTCTCGAGTCGCTCAACCCGGTCCTGAGCCAGCTGGCCGCCTCGGGGGACGACTTCACCAACGCCTTCCACGTCTTCCTCACCTATCCGTTCGTGGACGAGGTCGTCGGGCGAGATCCGCAGGTGGCCAGGAACCTCCACATGGGCGACTTCACCAACCTGTCGATCACCCTCGAGGTCGACCTCAGCAACGGCACCGGTGCGCCGACGCTGCCCACCAACCTGCCCACACAGATCGATCCCACGGTCATCGTCAACAACGTGCTCGAGTGCCTGAAGAGCGGCAACCCGCTGAGCGAGGCCTGTCTGAAGGTGCTCAACACACCCAACGACCTGCTGCAGCTCAAGGAAGAGTGCAAGAAGCAGGCCAACCAGGACAAGGACATCTGCAAGCAGCTCAATGCGGTCCCGGGCCTGCCCGGTGTGCCGACAACGCTGCCGACGTTGCCGATCCCAACGACCCTGCCGACCGTCCTGCCGACGCTGCTCCGCCAACCCGGCGCCCCACGTGCCGGCACCGCTCAACGATCAGTGCAGGGGCCGACGATGGGTGAGCTCATGGACATCTACGACCCCCACCTCGTCAGCCTGCTCGTCCCCGGGATGGTGCTCCGATGATCACTCGCCGCACCAAGGTCCAGCTGTTGATCTTCGCGATCATCACGCTCATCGGCGTCTCGTTCGTCGGCGCCCGCTACGCCCGGCTCGATCGGGTCTTCGTCGACGACGCCTACACCGTGGTCGCTCACTTCGCCGACTCCGGTGGCGCCTTCGCAGGCGCCGAGGTGTCCTACCGCGGTGTGCGGGTCGGTCAGGTCTCCAAGATGGTGCTGACCCAGGAGGGCGTCGACATCCACCTGGACATCGACAACGAGCAGGACAAGATCCCGGTCGACTCGCTCGCTGTGGTCGGCAACCGGTCCGCACTCGGTGAGCAGTACGTCGAGCTGCAGCCGCGGGTCGACGAGGGGCCCTACCTCGAGGAGAGCTCCGAGATCGACATCGATCGCACGCGCACCCCGATCCAGACGGACACGCTGCTCACGCACCTGTCAGAGACCGTGCGCAGCGTGGACGAGAAGGACCTCCAGACGGTCACGACCGAGTTCGGCGCTGCCTTCGGTGGTGCTGGAGCGGACCTGCAGACGATCATCGACTCCGGCAACGAGTTCCTCAACGCCGCCGACGACAACTTCGAGATCACCACCAAGCTGATCAAGGACGGCAACGTCGTGCTCCGCGGTCAGATCGCCTCCGAGAGCTCCCTGCGCTCGTTCGCCCGCGACCTGAGCGTCTTCTCCACCAGCGTCGTCGGCGCCGACGAGGACATCCGCTCAGTCATCGACAACGGCAGCGCGACCGCCAACCAGCTACGCCGTTTCCTGGAGGACAACGAGGTCGAGCTCGGGTCCCTGATCAACAACCTCGTCACCACCGGTGAAGTGGTCGTCTCCCGGCTCGACGGCGTCGAGCAGCTGCTCGTCCTCTACCCCTATGTCGTCGAGGGCGGCTTCACAGTCGTCTCGAAGACTCCGGCCACCGGCAACTTCGACGCGCACTTCGGCATGATCCTCACCGAGGAGCCGCACGTGTGCCACGCGGGCTACGAAGGCACCGACCGACGCTCGCCCTTGGACGGCTCCAACCGGGCGATGAACGTGTCGGCGAGGTGCACCGAGGCTGCCTCGCAGTCCAACGCACGCGGGGCGCAGCACGCCCCGCGCGCGGCGGCGACCTATGGCGACCCGATTGCGGCCTACGACCCCAGCACCGGCAAGCTCACGTGGGGCGAACGTGAGGCGGCGGCCGTCCGCCCGGCCGGTAGCGTGGCACCCCGCACCCTTGGAAAGGACTCGTGGAAGTGGTTGTTCCTCCAGCCCCTGCTGACGCAGGACTGAGCACGCCCGCTTCCGAAGGCCCGCCGCGTTCACACGTGTTCCGGTTGGTGCTGGCGGCTGTGCTCCTCGCGGTGACCCTGGCGGCCACCGCGACAGCGGTGACCCTGTTCGCGACCCGTGGCGACCAGGCCGGCGAGATCCAGGCCGGCCGCGAGGACGTGATGGCGCAGACCTCGCAGTTCATCCTGCGCTCGTTCAGCTATGGCCCCGACCTGCTGACCGACGACAACACCATGCCCGACTACCGCGAGCGGGTCGCCGAGATCATCACGCCCAAGTTCAAGGCCGACTTCGACAAGTCCGCCGGCGCCGCCGAGCAGCTCGTCGCGCAGGCCGGCGTCGAGCGGGTGCCCGACGTCTTCGCGACCGGGGTCTCGAGCCTCGACGAGGACTCGGCACGCACCCTGGTGGCCGGCTCCTTCACCGACACCTACACGTCTCAGGGCAAGACCGTCCCCCAGGAGCCCATCCCGTTCCGGATCGAGGTCACCCTCGTCAAGATCGACGGCGAATGGCTGGTCGACGACTTCAACCCTGTCAGCGCAGACGGAGCCGCCCCGACGGAGGGCACCCCATGACCCCGAGCTGGTACGACGTCCTCGACGTCGAGCCCACCGCCACCGCCGAGGAGATCCGTGCCGCCTGGCGCACCGGCATCGCCGAGCTGGAACCCGGCTCGCGGCGGTTCCAGACGCTCAACCAGGCAGCCGAGGTGCTGCTCGACGAGCGGAAGCGTGCGGCGTACGACGCGGAGCTGGCGGCGCAGGCACCCGAGCCGGTCGCTGAGGAATCGCGCCCGGGAGTCGATCTCACGAAGACCGCGACCGAGACGATCGCCGTCCACGAGGTGCCCTCCCGCGGCGTCCCGACCTGGCTGCTGGCCGTGCTCGGCGTGCTGGCGGCGGTGTCGGTGGGTGCGGCGATCTGGGTGTGGCAGGCGGGCGACGACACGGCCGTGGAGGAGGCGACCAGCGGCGCGCAGGCAGCGGCCGAGCTGGCGATCGAGCCGCTGCTCTCCTACAACTACCAGTCCCTCGAGGCGGACCAGAAGCGGGCCGAGTCCTACCTCACGGCCGACTACCGCGAGGACTACGACAAGCTGTTCGCCCTGATAGAGGACAACGCGCAGTCGGTGCAGCCGCAGGTCGAGGCCAACGCGTTCGCGTCCGCCATCGTTCGGTCGGGGGAGGAGCGCGTCGACGTGCTGCTCTTCGTCGACCAGCTCACCACCAACAAGGGCATGGCGCAGCCGGTGACCTACAAGAACCAGGTCACCGTCACCATGCAGAAGGTCGGCGAGGACTGGCTGATCGACAACCTGGTGACGTCTCCGGCAGCACAGTGAGCGACCGGCCGGGCCGGGGTGCTTGACCTGAGGTGATTCGGCGTTCATCATCGTCGGCAACGCGGACGTGGCCATCTCGAAAAGATGTTGACCCCGCGTTTGAGTCGCGCACGGGTCTGGGGTAGGCTTCTTCTTTGCGCCTGCTCTCAAATGCCCTTCACCCTGTCAGGACGGGTGTCGTCGGTGGTCGGCTGGCAGCGATTCGATCTTTCTGATCATTCGAAGGAAAACTCTTGGCCGCGCGCAGCTCCGCTGGTAACAACCGTCGCACCTCTTTCGCAAAGATCACCGAACCTCTCGAGGTTCCCGCTCTCCTCTCACTGCAGACCGACAGCTTCGAATGGCTCGTCGGCGGCGACAAGTGGGACGAGATGGTCGTGGCACGTCGTGCCGCGGGTGAGGACGTCTCCGAGAAGTCGGGACTCCAGGAGATCTTCGAGGAGATCTCTCCGATCGAGGACTTCTCCGAGACGATGATGCTCTCGTTCGACAACCCCGTGTTCGTCGACCCGAAGTACACCGAGGAGGAGTGCAAGGAGAAGGACTTCACCTTCTCCCGCCCGCTCTACGTCTCCGCCGAGTTCATGAACCACGAGACCGGCGAGATCAAGGGCCAGACGGTCTTCATGGGTGACTTCCCCATGATGACCCGCAAGGGCACCTTCATCATCAACGGCACCGAGCGGGTCGTCGTGTCCCAGCTCGTGCGTTCGCCCGGCGTCTACTTCGAGCGGTCCGCGGACAAGACGTCCGACAAGGACATCTACACCTCGAAGATGATCCCCTCGCGTGGCGCCTGGCTCGAGTTCGAGATCGACAAGCGCGACCTCGTCGGCGTCCGCCTCGACCGCAAGCGCAAGCAGAACGTCACCGTGCTGCTCAAGGCGCTCGGCTGGACCCCGGAGCAGATCCGCGAGGAGTTCGGCGAGTACGAGTCGATGATGCTCACCCTGGAGAAGGACACCC
>JBDSPC010000439.1:0-10838 GCA_039914485.1 Nocardioides sp. | reverse complement strand
CTCTCGTCTTCTTCCTGTGGCGCAGGGACTCCAGCGCCTATCTGCGCGTGAACTGAAAACAGCCTCGTCTCGCTCTTGACCCACTGTCGGTGGGGCCGTGTACCTTTGACCCTGTTCGAACATCTGTTCGGACGCGGCTCCGGTGGCGGTGACCTCGACCCCCACCGCCCCCGGAGCCGGTGGCGGGGTCGATGAGCGGTGAGGAGACGCAGATGCGGCTGTACGACGACCCCGTCGAGGTGCGACGAGGAGAGACCGAGGGCCCCGACCAGTTCCTGTGGCGAGGCCGGCTGTGGAAGGTGCGCACCGTGCTCGCGCACTGGGTGGAGACCGCTCCCTGGTGGCAGTCCGCCGCGGCCCAGGTCAGCGAGGGTGAGGCGCCCGCGTCGGTGGGTGCCGACCTGCTCGTCGAGCGTGAGCTCTGGCGGGTCGAGGCCGGCCGGGGGATCAGCAACACGGGCGTCTTCGACCTGAGCTTCAACTGGTCCGACGGTCACTGGCAGCTCGTCGGCTGTGCGGACTGAGGGGCGGTGCTGGTGATGAATCCCCATCTGCTGCCCGCCACGACCCACTCCTACCTCGCGCTGGCCGCCGAGTCGCTGCAGGAGTCGATCACGGCTCGCGACGTGCCCACCCGCTATGCCTGCGCCCATGTCGCAGCGCTGCGGGCCGCGGCCGCCCTGCTGGCGGCCAGGGCACAGCCCACGGCTCGGCGCGGTCGCCAGAAGAACGCCTGGGTGCTGCTGGCCGAGCTCGCCCCCGAGCTCGCCGAGTGGGCCCGGTTCTTCGCGGCCGGTGCCGGCAAGCGGGCGGCGGCCGAGGCCGGCTCCGCCCGGGCCGTCAGCGAGCGCGAGGCCGACGACCTGGTCCGTGACGCCGACCGGTTCCTGGCCGTGATCGAGTCGGCACTGGGGCTGGTGCCGCACGCCCACCTCGACCAGCGCCTCGTGGCCGCCGGTCACTGGGCTGGTCAGTCCGGTGTCGCGTAACAGAACGACGGGGGGCACACGGGGGGTGTCCCCCGTGCGTCCTGACCCGTTCGTCCATCTCCATGTGGCTTCGGGCTACTCCCTGCAATACGGGGCGTCGCATCCGCAGACGCTCGTCGAGCGCGCCGTCGAGCAGGAGATGGACACGCTCGCCCTGACCGATCGCGACGGCACGTACGGCGCCGTGAAGTTCACCCAGGCCTGCGCCCGGGCCGGCATCCGGCCGGTGCTCGGGGTGGACCTCGCGGTCTTCCCGGTGGGCGTGCCGACCGGCCGAGAGGCGGCTGCCCGCACCCCGGTGCGCGGCGGTGCCCACCGTGACCTGCCCGCCCACCGGGGTGGGCTGCCGCGGGTGACGTTCCTGGCCAGCGGCAAGGCCGGCTGGGCGGCGATCTGCCGGATGGTCTCGGCCACCCATCTCACCGGCGAGCGCGGACGGCCGGTGGCGACGCTGGAGTCGCTGGCGCCGTACCTCATGAGCGGCGACGTGATGGTGCTGCTCGGGCCGGCCTCCGAGCTCGGGGTGGCGGCGGCACGACGACGTCACGACCTCGCGCTGGCGGCACTGGCGCCGTGGCGCGACATCGTGCCGCGCGACAACCTCATCGTCGAGCTGGTCTCGCACCGGCTCCCCGACAGCTCCGCGCACGCCGCGCGGATGGCCCAGATCGCCCGGCGAGCCGGGCTGATGACGGTGCTGACCAACGCGGTCCGCTACGCCGACCGGCTCGACGCCCCCACCGTCGACGTGCTCGACGCGGCCCGCCGCCTGGTCGCCCTCGACCGGCGCCACGTCGATCGCGGCAACGCCGAGGGCTTCTTGAAGTCCGGCAAGCAGATGCACGAGATGGCCGAGGAGATCTGCCGGCTGTCCGGTCTCGCCAACAACACCGAGGTGGCGGCCCGCCAGCTGCTGGCCCGGACCCGGGCCGTGGCCGACCGCTGTGCCCTCGACCCGCGAGCCGACCTCGGCATCGGCGAGGTGCACTTCCCGGAGTTCCAGCTCGGTGGGGGAGACGGCGGTGCTGGTCGAACGGCCGACGGGATGCTGCGCGCCCGCTGTGATGCCGCGATCGGCGACCGCTACGGTTCGGCGCCGCGCCAGCGCATCTGGAAGCGCCTCGACGACGAGCTCGAGCTGATCCGCGGGCTCGGCTACGCCTCCTACTTCATCACCGTCGCCGACATCACCGACCTGATCGGCGAGATGGGCATCCGTCGGGCGGCCCGCGGCTCCGGCGCCGGCAGCCTGGTCAACTACCTCCTCGGCGTCTCCGGGGTCGACCCGATCCGGCACGGCCTGTTGATGGAGAGGTTCCTCTCGCCGCTGCGCGCCTCGTTGCCCGACATCGACGTCGACGTGGAGTCGGCGCGCCGGCTCGAGGTCTACGAGGCGATCCTGGACAAGTACGGCGGGGAGCGCTGTGTCTGCGTGTCGATGATGGACACCTACCGCGTGCGCCACGCGGTCCGCGACGTCGGCGCGGCCCTGGGCATGCCGCCCGGCGAGATCGATGCGATCGCCAAGGCCTTCCCGCACATCCGGGCGCGCGACGCCCGCGTCGCGTTGCGTGAGCTGCCCGAGCTGCGGGCCAGCGGCCTGGGGGAGGAGCGGCTCGATCTCATGTTCCGCCTCGTCGAGCGCCTCGACGGACTGCCCCGACACATCGCCGTACACCCCTGTGGGGTGCTGCTCTCCGACATCACCCTGCTCGACCGCACGCCGGTCGAGGCGTCCTATGCCGGTTTCCCGATGAGCCAGTTCGACAAGGACGACGTGGAGGCGCTCGGGCTGCTCAAGCTCGACGTGCTCGGCATCCGCATGCAGTCCGCGATGGCGCACGCGGTGGCCGAGATCAGGCGGGTCGACGACGTGGAGATCGACCTCGACGACGAGGCGCAGGTGCCCTTCGACGACGAGACGACGTTCACGATGATCAGCGAGGCCAAGACCCTCGGCGTCTTCCAGATCGAGTCGCCCGGCCAGCGCGAGCTCGTCGGCAAGTCCGGCATCGACTCCTTCGACGACATCATCACCGACATCTCGCTGTTCCGGCCGGGGCCGGTCAAGAGCGACATGATCACGCCCTACCTCGAGGCCAAGCAGGGCTGGAAGACCGTCCACTACATCCACGACGACCTGCGACCGATCCTCGAGCAGACCCAGGGCGTGGTGGTCTTCCACGAGCAGGTGATCGAGATGATCGCGCTGTTCACCGGGGTCTCCAACGCGGAGGCCGACGAGAAGCGGCGTGCTCTCGGCGACGTCGAGGGGATGGCGCAGACCAAGGTCTGGTTCTATCCGCGCGCGCTCGGTCGTGGTTATGCGCTGCCGCTGGTGGAGCGGATCTGGAAGGTGCTCGAGGCCTTCGCGTCCTTCGGCTTCTGCAAGGCGCACGCCGCGGCCTTCGCGTTGCCGACCTACCAGTCTGCCTGGCTCAAGGCGCACTACCCGGCGCACTTCCTGGCCGGCGTGCTCACCCACGACCCGGGGATGTATCCCAAGCGGCTGATCCTCGAGGACGCCCGCCAGTTCGGGATCGGTGTGCACGGGCTCGACGTCAACGCCTCCGACACCGACTACGTCGTGGAGGTGGCCGATGAGTCCGACGCCGGCTATGCGATCCGGCTCGCGCTGGCCGAGGTCAAGGGCATCAGCGGCGCCGAGGTCGCCCGGATCGTCGCCGCCCGCAGCGAGACCCCCTACGTCTCGCTCTCCGACTTCTTCCAGCGCGCCCAGGTCTCGCGGCCGGTGCTGGAGCGGCTGGTGCTGGCCGGCGGGTTCGACGCGATCTACCGCATCGTGGGCGGTGAGCAGACCGTCCGGCCGCGTGGTCGGCTGACCCGCCGTGACCTGCTGCTCCAGGTCGCCGAGCTCGACCTGCACGCCCGCGCCCTGGATCGCGCGTCCCGAGGCCGCGGGAGAGGACTGTCGCGCACCACCGGTCGACCCCCGGCGCGTGCCACCGTGCGCGCCGACGAGGCGGCCGGTCGCAACAGCACCGACCCGACGACTCGCGAGCGCGCACCCACCCTGGAGCGGCATCCGCTGGCGGACGCCGGCGTGTGGGCCAAGGCTGCCGCCCAGTCGCGGGCCACCGCCGCGCCGCGCCCGATCGAGTCGGTGCAGCTCACCCTGAGCCTGGGCGACGAGCCCGGCTCCGGTGGCGAGCTGGCGACCGGCCTGCCGGAGATGACCACCGACGAACGCATGCGCGCCGAGCTGGAGATCCTCGGCCTCGACGTCACCCAGCACGTCGTGGCGCCCTACTCCGACTTCCTCGACGCGCTCGGCACCACCCGAAGCCGTGACCTGTTGAACCGCCGCAGTCGCTCCGAGCTGCTGGTCGCCGGCGTGAAGGTCGCGACCCAGACGCCACCGATCCGCACCGGGCGCCGCGTCATCTTCCTGACCCTCGACGACAGCACCGGCCCGGTCGACTGCACGTTCTTCGAGGACGCGCAGGGCCCCTACGCCGCCACGGTCTTCCACTCCTGGCTGCTGGTCGTGCGCGGCGAGCTGCGACGCACCGGTCGCCGAGGGGTGTCCCTGCGCGCCACCGGCGCGTGGGAGCTGCCCGCTCTGCACGCGATCTGGCAGCGCGCCCGCACCCGCGACGATGCAGGTGACGGGGCGCTCGCCGCGGTCCATGCCGAGCTCGCCCGGGTGCCCGAGGGCTTCACCCAGGCCGATGAGCCCGAGCGGAGACGTGTGCTCGTCCACTCCAGTGGCTTCCAGATGTCGCCCTACTCCGACATCAAGCCGGCCGGCGAGTCCGACAAGGACGTCGCGCGCAAGCTGTGGCACCGCAGTCCGGGGAGCCCGGGATGACACTAGGGTTGTCCCCATGTCAGCCAGTGAGCGCCGCCAGTCCGTCCGCACCGGCGTGGTGTGGACGGCCGTGCAGGCACTGCTCGGCGACACCGACGCGGCACCTGCTCGCATCGTCGACGTCGGTGGCGGCACCGGCGGATTCGCCGTACCCCTCGCGCAGCTCGGCCACCGCGTCGAGGTCATCGACCCCAGTCCCGACGCGCTCGCCGCGCTCGACCGGCGAGCCCGCGAGGCCGACGTCGCCGACCGGGTCACCGGCCAGCAGGGCGACCTCGCCGACCTCGCCACCCTGGTCGACACGGCCGACCTGGTGCTCTGCCACGGCGTGCTCGATGTCGTCGACGACCCCGCCGCCGCGCTGGCGACCATCGCCTCCGTGCTGCGCCCCGGCGGACACCTCAGCCTGCTCGTCGCCCAGCGCCATGCCGCCGTCGTGGCCCGCGCCATGGCCGGCCACTTCCAGGCAGCCCGCGACCTGCTCGACGACCCCAGTGCAGGTGGTCGGGGTCACCGATTCACCGCCGAGGAGCTCGCGCCGATGCTCACCACGGCCGGCCTCGAGACCGTCACCATCCACGGCGTGCGGGTCTTCGCCGACCTCGTGCCCGGTTCGCTGCTCGACCTCGAGCCCGGTGCCTCCGCCGCGCTGGTCGAGCTCGAGGCGACCGTCTCCACGCGCACCGAGTTCCTCCCGCTCGCGACCCAGCTGCACGTGCTCGCCCGCCGCTGAGCGACCCACCAGTGGGTCGTCATGACCGACCCGAGCTGGCTCGCCCCGATCCTGCACGTCGACATGGACGCGTTCTACGCCTCCGTCGCGACCCGGGAGCGCCCTGACCTGGACGGCGTCCCGGTGATCATCGGCGGCGGAAGTCGCGGGGTGGTGCTCTCGGCCAACTACCTCGCCCGGACGTACGGCGTCCGCTCGGCGTTGCCGATGACGCGGGCCCGGCGCCTGTGCCCGAGCGCCGTGGTGATCTCACCCGACTTCGAGACCTTCGCCAGCGTCTCGGCGTCGGTGCTGGAGAACTTCCGCCGCGTCACCCCGCTGGTGGAGGTGGTCTCCCTCGACGAGGCCTTCCTCGACGTACGCGGCTCGACCAGACGGCTGGGGTCACCGGCGGAGATCGCCGAGCACCTGCGCGCCGTGATCCACGACGAGCAGGGCATCACCTGCTCGGTCGGGGTGGCCGCGTCGGTGTCGGTGGCCAAGCTGGCCAGCCGCCGGGCCAAACCCGACGGCGTCGTGGTGGTGCCGCCGGCGCGGGTGACGGCCTTCCTGCACCCGCTCGACGTGGGCGAGCTGTGGGGAGTGGGGGAGAAGACCCAGGCGATGCTGCACCGGCTGGGACTGATGACGGTCGGTGACGTCGCGCACACACCCGTGCGCACGCTCCAGCGTGCGGTCGGCCACCACCTCGGCAGTCACCTCCACGAGCTGGCCTGGGGCACCGACCGGCGGGCGATCACGCCGAAGGCGGGTCCGCTGGAGCCGGAGTGGTCGATGGGCGCCGACGAGACCTTCGGTCGCGACACCGACGACCGGGAGGTGATCGTGCGCGAGCTGCTCCGGCTCTCGCACCGGGTCACCGGGCGGATGCGCACCGCCGGTGTCGCCGGTCGCACCGTCACCATCAAGATCCGCTTCGCCGACTTCACCACCATCACCCGCTCGAAGACCCTGCCCGAGGCCACCGACGTGACGGTGGAGATCTATCGCACCGCCACCCGGCTCTATGACGCGCTCGGTCTGCAGCGCGCCCGCCTCCGGCTGGTGGGGGTGCGGGTGGAGGGGCTGGTCCCGCGCACGAGCGTGCAACGACAGCTCGTCCTGGGGGAGCCGGAGCACGGCTGGGCAGAGGCGGATCGGGCCGTCGACCGGGCCACTCGGCGCTTCGGGACGGCCGCCGTGCGACCCGCCAGCCTGCTCCGGACCAACTGAGGAGGACAATTTCTCCCAGCCGCTACCTCGACTGCCCAACCCGTGCCTAGACTTGGACCGTGCCCCTGTCCGAGGAAGAACTGCGACTGCTCGAGCAGATGGAGCGTGCGCTCGTCGAGGAGGACCCCAAACTGGCGTCCACGCTCCGAGGCACCACCATGCAGCGAGTCGCTCGCCGCCGCGCGATCATCGCCGGCGCCGTGTTCGCCATCGGCATGGCAGTGCTCACGACCGGCGTGCTGGCCAGCCAGCCGATCGTCGGCATCGTCGGCTTCGTGGTCATGCTCAGTGCGGCCACCATCGGCGTCACCGCCCTGCGCAACCCCGCCATCATGCAGCAGCCGATGCGCGAGACCCGGCACGAGGGCTTCGGCGTCGTCGACGGTGGACGCTCCCACCGGCCCAAGATGCGCGGCCTGCGTCGCCCGCACTCCAACTCTTCCGGTTCCTTCATGGAGCGGATGGAAGAGCGCTGGCGGCACCGCCGCGACCAGGGCTTCTGACCCTCCATCCTCCGAAACGTCATACGCCCCTCGACCCATTGGTCGAGGGGCGTATGACGTTGCGGACTTCTAGGAGACCGAGTCGCTCATCTCGCGGGTGACGATCTCGCCCGCCGGGACGTACGGCGACGGCCGCAACGACCTCGGCAGCCAGCGCGCGCGCCGGCGCACACGAGGCCCGACCCCGTGGTCCAGGGCCTCCTCGATCGTGCGCACGTCGCTCGATGCCTGCTCGTGGTCCACCGAGGCACCCGAGCGCGAGTAGCGCGCCCGCTCGATCTGCTCGACCAACCGGTCGAGGGCGCTGACGGCGTCGGGGTTCTGCTCCGCACCGTGACGCGGACGATCGACGGTGGCGTCGCCACCGACGGCGCCGAACCAGTCGGCCAGCCAGGCACCGGTGGCGCGCGGCGACCGTCCGTGCGGCCAGCCGCGGCCCAGGTCGACGGCGTGGTCACGGAGCTCGAGCCACAGCTCCTCGATGTCGCCCAGCAGGCGGCGGTCGCGACGCTTGCGGCGTACGAACGACGGCAGGAGCACCAGGCCCACCAGCAGCAGCACGCCCAGCGTCACCAGCACGATCGTGACCCAGGGGATCGAGGTCCCGTCGTCGGTTGCTGAGGCGTCGGAGGTGTCGGGCGAGGCGCCGCGGTCGGGAAGCTGGTCCTCGGGCACGGCTGCGCTGGTCGACGGGCTCTCGCTCGCGATCGGCGCCAGCTCGGCGCTGGTGTAGGACGGGACGGTCTCGGCCCGGGCACCGGGAGTGGGTTCGAACCGCACCCAGCCGGCGCCGGGGAAGTAGAGCTCGGGCCACGCGTGCAGGTCGTGCGCCGAGAACTCGTACTGGTTGGCGCCCGCCGGCTTCGAGTCCAGGAAGCCCACGGCCACGCGGGCGGGGATGCCGATGATGCGCGCCATGATCGCCATCGACGCGGCGAACTGCTCGCAGTAGCCGACGCGGCCGGACTCGTCCAGGAACGCGGCCAGGCTGCCGGGGTCGTCGTCGATGCTCTCGTCGCTGTACTCGAACCCGCCGTCCTCGCGGAACCACTGCTGGAGCGCGCGGGCCTTGCGGAAGCGGGTCACCTCACCACCGGTGACCGAGGCGGCCAGGGTGCGGATCTCGCTCGAGATCGAGCCGGGCACCTCGGTGTAGATGGACCGCACGGAGGCGGCGCCCGACACCGAGTTGTCCATGAGCGCCGGATCCGGCTCCACCTCGACGCCGGTGAACGAGTAGGTCATGTCGGCCGAGGTGTCACCGTCGGTGTTCATGAAGTCCATCGTCGACCGGTCGTAGCGCCAGTCGCCGATCACCGTCATCTTCGAGACCTGCGGCGTCGTCGGCAGCCAGCCCGACTCGAAGTCCCCGCTCACGCGCACGTGGTAGGGCGTCTCGGTGCGGTTGGTGCCGTCGGCCACGCCGGTCAGCGCCGGCATGTCGCCGCGCGCCACCTGCTCCGGCGGGATGTCACGGTCGCCCGGCGTCCAGGTGTTGCCGTTGAAGCGGGTCAGCACGGCGAGCCGGAAGTAGGACGGGTCCTTCTCGGGCGTGGTCACCCACATCAGCGGGATGTCCTGGCCGCGGTTGAGGTCGCGGCGCAGGTCGACCATCGGGTCGGCCACCTCGATCTTCTTCGTGCCGGGACCGTTGCCCTCGAAGAGCGTGACCTCGAGGGTCGGCACCAGGAGCGGGAGTGCCAGCGCCATCGCGGTGGCGGTCGTGCCGATGGCGAGCGCGGAGCCGCGTACGGCGCCGGTACGGACGCCGAAGGAGCTGGGGTCCGCGTCCCCGCCGCCCTCGTTGCGCATGCCGCGACCCCAGCGCTCCACCTGCTCGGCGTGCACGAGGTAGAGCATGCTCAGGAAGCCGACGGACATCGCGATGAACGTGAACCAGGAGGCACCGTCGCCGGTGATCGAGACCGGGACGCTGTAGACCGACAGCAGCGCCAGTCCGGCGAGCGGGATCCGTCGCAGGGCGGCCGCGAGCAGGTCGACGACGATCAACGTCGCGACGCCGCCGGTCAGCAGGATGACGGTGACGGGTGGGACGCCGGGCGGGATCGGTGCCGCGAAGGCCTGCGCGGACGCGATCGCGTCGGCGAAGGCAGTGACGAACTCGTCGATCGTGGTCGGCGTCGGGACGATCGAGCCCGTGGTGGAGCCGAGCACGAACATCGCGCCCAGCACGACCTGCAGGACCAGCGCGACGGCCAGCGGCAGCCGGAGCCAGCGCGTCACGCCACCGATGCCCGCGATCATCGCGCCGATGAAGAAGAGGGGGGTGTTCACCTGCGCGGGATCGGTGGTGAACGTGCCCCACGACAGCAGGGTGAACCAGGTGGTCGCGGCGGCGACCCCGGCCAGGCCGAGGGTGTAGGGCAGTGGCGCGCGCTGACGGTTCATGACGGGCCCCTGCGGCGTTGTTCGGGGGAGCGCAGCGGAGGAGAAGAACGGCGTGGGGTGCTCATGACTCCACCTTCTGCCGGCCGCTGAGGCGGCCGAGCTCTTGCCAGACCACCTCGAGGTGGTCGCGCGGACGCAGGGTCACGGCTCTCCACCCGTTGCTGGCCAGTGCCGTCGAGGTGCTGCCGGTGCCGGACGGGGACAGGTGCGGGGCCCACGCGTCGACGTCCAGCGCGATGGCGGCCGAGGTGGCCGCGTGGTGCCGGAGGCGATTGAGGAACCGGCCGTCGTTGTCGCTGACGGCGCCGAGCACGGCGATCAGCAGGCCGCCATGGCCGGGCTCGGCCAGCCACGCGGTGTCGAGGTGCGGCGAGTGCTCGATCTGCACGACGGCCAGTGCCTCCAGCAGGGGAGCGGTGTTCACCGCTGCCGAGCGCGTGTGCCACGCCGTCCCCGGGTCCTCGCCCGATGCGGTGACCAGGCGGACGGCGTAGCCGCGCTGGCTCAGGTGTACGGCGACGGATGCCGCTGCAGAGACGGCCGCCTCGAGCGAGGAGGCGACACCCTGGCCGCGGTGCGACACGAGCCGGTTGTCGAGGAAGACAGTGGCACGCGACTGCCACGGCTGCTCCTCGCGCCGGACCATCAGCTCGCCGACCCGGGCCGAGCTGCGCCAGTGGACGCGCCGCAGGTCGTCGCCGCGGCGGTACTCGCGCACGGTGACGTCCTCGGCGCTGCCGATGGCGAAGGCGCGCGGCCGGTTGTCGCCCGAGCCGGTCCAGGCGCCGCCGATCGGGATGCCGGGGAGTGCGACGGTGCGCGGAGTGACGGTCAGGGGCGCGGTGGTGTGGAAGGCGCGCCCGAGCTCGATCAGGCCGAAGGGGTCGGTGACACGCACCGTCATCGGGCCGATCTCGAACTGGCCGCGGACGTCGGAGCGGACCTGGTAGGTCACGTGGCGGCGCCAGCCGTGGCCGATGCCCTCCAGCACGAAGCGGGGGCGGGTGCCGAGGACGTAGGGCAGGTGGTCCTCGAGGAGCAGCACGCCGGTCGGCGTGCGAGCCTCGTTGGTGAGGGTCAGCTGGACCCGCGCGGACTGGCCGGCGGCGACGAGCTGCGGGGAGACGGTGCGGGTCAGGGCGAGGCGGTAGCGCGAACGA
>JBDSPC010000414.1:0-19887 GCA_039914485.1 Nocardioides sp. | reverse complement strand
TCGGCGGGTTCCACCACTCGCCGCTGTTGGCCTTCATCGCACCGATCACGTGCAGCACGAACGCGAAGACGAGCGCGAGCGGGTAGGTCACGAAGCCGATCAGCACCAGCATCAACGGGAACGAGATCAGCAGCACGATGCCGGTGATGATCTGCACGTTGAGCGAGTTGGCGGCGTGTGCGCGGACGAACGGCCCGCGGTCGCGATACATCAGGTAGATGACCAGCGAGCCGACGAAGCCGAGGAGCCCGGCGGAGAGCACCATCGCGATCAGCGGGACGCCGTGCGCGATCGCGCCCATCGTCCGCTCCTGGCTCGCCGAGATCGGGCTCTGCGGCTGGGCGTAGGGGTTGGGCTGGCTCATGGGGACCTCCTTGGGGTCTGGTGTCACCAACTCAACCACGCCGAGGGAGCAATTCCATCCCGGTTCGGGGGTGGTTCAGGGTCGCGTCAGGGATGGATTCGGGTCGACCCACCGCCAGCCCATGAGCGCCGCCGAGGTCGCTCGGGAGCTCGACCTGACCCATGCCGATGCGTCGTACCACCTCCGTGTCCGGCACGACCAACGAGGACCACCTCGCCTGGCATCGAGCGATCGACGCTGTCACCGGCGCCATGGTGCTGCTGCACGAGGAGGCCCAGCCGCCCGGACCGAGGACACCATCCACGTCAGCGCCTCGTCGCAGGCCTTCCAGATGGAGGACTCCGCATGACCTGGGCGAACGCGATCCAGCCCCTTCGCCAGCGCAACATCGCGTCCGCGATCACGCAGGGCCTGATCGCCTTCCTCGTCCTCACCGGCAGCGCCGAGCTTTGGATGCTGATCAGCCTGTCCGTCGTGCACGGCGCCGTCTCTGCGATCTCCTTCCCTAGGGCTGGAACCTCGCCATGCAGGAGAGCATCGACGACCGGATGCTCTCGCGCGCCTACTCCTACGACGCCCTCGGCTCGTTCGTGGCGATGCCCATCGGCCAGCTCGCCTGGGGTCCGCTCGGCGCCGGCTTCGGCAACTCGCGCGTCCTGGTGGTCTCGGGCATCGCGTACGCCGCCATCTGCCTGCTCGTCCTCACCTCCCGATCCGTGCGCGATCTGCCCAGGCACACGGCCCCGGGGGACGAAGTCGCCGCCGTAGGGTGAGAGCCATGACCACTCCTGACATGTTCCGCCTCGACGGCAAGGTCGCGATCGTCACCGGCGCGTCCAGCGGCATCGGTGTCGCCTTCGCCCAGTCCCTCGCGGAGGCCGGCGCCGACGTCGTCCTCGGCGCCCGCCGTGTCGAGAAGCTCGCCGACACCGCCAAGCTCGTCGAGGCCGCCGGCCGGCGCGCCCTCACGGTCGCCACCGACGTGGCCGACCCCGAGCAGTGCCAGGCCCTGGTGGACGCCGCGATGGCCGAGTTCGGTCACGTCGACGTGCTCGTCAACAACGCCGGCATCGGCACGGCGGTCCCCGCGACCCACGAGACCGTCGAGCAGTTCCGCTCGGTGATCGACGTCAACCTCAACGGCTGCTACTGGATGGCGCAGGCCTGCGGCCGGGTCATGCAGCCCGGCTCGTCGATCATCAACATCTCCTCGGTGCTCGGCATCACCACGGGCGGGCTCCCGCAGGCGGCGTACAGCGCCTCCAAGGCCGGACTCAACGGCCTCACGCGCGACCTCGCCCAGCAGTGGATGGAGCGCAAGGGCATCCGGGTGAACTCGATTGCCCCCGGCTTCTTCGAGTCGGAGATGACCGAGACCTACCCCGACGGCTATCTCGACCTCGCGATGATGCGAGTCCCGGCCCGCCGCAAGGGTGACCCGGCCGAGCTCGCCGCGACCGTGGTCTTCCTCGCCTCCCCCGCGGCCGGCTACATCACCGGCCAGACGCTGCCCGTCGACGGCGGGATGACGATCGCCTGATCAGCCCGTCAGCGCGGCGCGCTTCGATGGTTCAGTCGGTGAGGATGCGCGCTCCCTCGGACGGGGTGGCCTGCCAGATCTGTGGCTCGGGCCACTGACGCGTCGCGAACCCGTCTCGCACTGCGTCACTCGCGGCCGGCACGGCGGCCTCGGGAAGCAGCGCGATGGCCGAGCCGCCGAAGCCGCCACCGGTCATCCGCGCGCCGAGGGCGCCCGCCGCGAGGCAGGTGTCGACGACGACGTCGAGCTCGGCGCACGACACCTCGAAGTCGTCGCGCAGCGAGGCGTGCGACTCCGTGAGCCGGGCACCGAAGGCCTCGAAGTCGCCTGCTTCGAGGGCGTCGACGGCCGCGCCGACGCGGTCGATCTCGGTGAAGACGTGGCGGGCCCGTCGGCGTACGACCCCGTCCCCGGTCAGCCGCTCGAGCGCCGCTTCGTGGTCGGTCACCTCGGCGAGGAGGCCGACTCCGAGCTGGGCCGCTGCGTCCTCGCAGGACGCCCGACGGCTGGCATAGCCGCCGTCGTTCAGCTCGTGCGAGGCGCGGGTGTCGACCACCAGGATGGTCAGCCCGTCGGCGTCCGGCCGCCAGGGCACGTGGGTGGTCGCACCGGTCATGGAGTCGAGCAGGAGCGCATGGCCCTCGCGTGCCAAGAGCGACACCGTCTGGTCCATGCCGCCGGTCGGCGCGCCCGCAACCTCACGCTCGGCGCGGATGCAGTCCTCGACCAGCTGGCGGCGATTGGTCTCGGTGTCGAGATGCCCCAAGGCAGCGCCGACGGCGATGGCGACCGAGCACTCCAGTGCGGCCGAGCTCGAGAGACCGGCGCCCAGCGGCACGTGTCCATCCACCAGGACGTCGAGACCGGGCACGTCGACCCCGCGCTCGCGCAACGCCCAGAGCACACCAGCGACGTAGGCCGGCCACCCGTCGACCTGGCCCGGTCCCAGTCGGGTCAAGTCGCTGGTCCACGTCTCCGCCTGCTGGAGACTGCCGAGGGTCACGGCATCGTCGGAGCGCAGCCGGACTGCGGCGTACGTCGCGAGCGGGAGCGCCATGGGCAGGCAGCGACCGCCGTTGTAGTCGAGGTGCTCGCCGATCAGGTTGATCCGCCCGGGAGCCATGGCCACGGCGTCCGGCGGGCCGCCGTGGCGTGACTCGAAGTCGTGCCGGAGCCGTCGCGAGATGTCCCGCACAGCCGCCCGGGCGATCTCAGTCAGAGAGCCGCTCCCCGGTGTCGGTGTCGAACACGTGGACGTGGTGCGGGTCGGTCGTGACGTGGAGCGTCTCGCCCTTCTGCGGGTGGTGGCGTCCTGTCATGCGGATGATGACGTTGGAGGGGACGCCTTCGACGTCGCAGGTGCCGTAGACGAAGCTGTCGGCGCCGAGCTCCTCGACCACGGTCACCCGGACCGGCAGGCCACCGTCGCCGTCGGAGACGATCCGCCAGTTCTCGGGTCGGACGCCGACGGTGATGCGACCGCTCATCTTGCGCTCGGCCGTGGGGTCCACCGGCACCTTGTAGCCGCCCACGGAGACCTGCCCGTCGGCCGCGACCACTCCTTCGAGGAGGTTCATCTGTGGGGAGCCGATGAACCCGGCGACGAACAGGTTGGCGGGCTTGTCGTAGAGCCGCAGCGGTGTGTCGACCTGCTGGAGGAGCCCGAGCTTCATCACCGCGACCCGGTCGCCCATGGTCATCGCCTCGACCTGGTCGTGGGTGACGTAGACCGTGGTGACACCGAGGTCCTGCTGGAGCCGGGCGATGTCGGTGCGGGTATGCACCCGCATCTTCGCGTCGAGGTTGGACAGCGGTTCGTCCATGCAGAAGACCTGCGGGTTGCGGACGATGGCGCGGCCCATCGCCACCCGCTGACGCTGGCCACCCGACAACGCCTTGGGCTTGCGCTGCAAGAACTCGGTCAGGCCGAGGATCTCGGCCGCCTCCGCGACCCGCTTGTTGCGTTCCTCAGTGGGCACCTTGGCCATCTTCAGGGCGAAGCCCATGTTGTCCTCGACGCTCATGTGCGGGTAGAGCGCGTAGTTCTGGAACACCATCGCGATGTCGCGGTCCTTGGGCGGCAGGTTCGTCACCTCGCGATCCCCGATGTAGATGTGGCCCTCGTTGACCTCCTCGAGCCCTGCCAGCATCCGCAAGGTGGTGGACTTGCCACAACCCGACGGCCCGACGAGCACCATGAACTCGCCGTCGTTGATCTCGAGATCGATCCCGGGAACCGCCGGCTCATCGGCGCCGGGATACCAGCGCTGCGCCTGCTCAAACGTAACTGTTGCCATTGTGTGCTCCTTCACCGGCAGGTACGTGCCGGACGATCCGTAGTGAAGTCATTGCAGTGTGAAGCATTGCTTGCATTGCGGCGATGAGGACGTCAGGGGCGACTGCTCTCCGGGGGCTGGGGACGAGCAACTGCCCGCAGCACCACCGCGGTCCCCGGCGCAGTCGTCGGGAGCCTGACTCCGAGTGTCGTGAGCACTGCGCCCGCCACCTCCACGGGTTCCCCGTCGAGCCAGGTCGCGCCCAGGTCGGACCTGTGGCCCTCGCCTGCCGGTGTCTCGACCGAGAGCAGGTAGATGCGATCGGGATCGAGCCCCGGCAACAACACCGGTGGCGGGGCCTGCGTCACGACGGTGTCGATGACTGCCACGACGAACCACGCGTCGGCGCCATCGGCGCCCACGATCCCGGACACGACGACCGCCGGGTCGTGGTCGTCGCCCCGGACCAGCCGGCCAGTGGCCAGCACCGGACGTAGCCGCTTGTGCAGTGCCACCCAGGCGGTCAGCTCCTCGCGCTCGGCCTCCGTGAGGCTGCGGACGTCCCATTCCATGCCGAAGTGGCCCAGCAGTGCGGTCGCGGCACGGAAGCCGAGCGTCGCATGGCGGCCGGTGGTGTGGGCGACCGGTCCGCCGACGTGGGCACCGAGTCGCTCGGGCGGCACCAGCAGCGAGGTCCAGCGCTGGATGCGCTGGCGCTCGACGGCGTCGATGGTGTCGCTCGGCCACACACGGTCAGTGCGCAGGAGCACCTCGAGGTCGATCCGGCCGCCGCCACTGGCGCACGACTCGATCTCCAGGCCGGGATGGGCTTCTCGGAGCTCATCGAGCAGCCGGTAGAACGCCAAGGTCTGGCCGTGCACGGCCGAGCGTCCTTGGTGCGCGACGTCGATGAGGTCACGGTTGTGGTCCCACTTCAAGAACGCGATCTCGTATTCGTCGAGGATGGCCAGGAGGGCATCTCGTACGTGGACGTAGGCGTCCGGGTGCTGGAGGTCGAGCACTTGCTGATGGCGCCACGTCGGTGGCAGCAGCTCACGTCCGCGCAGGATCCAGTCCGGGTGGTCGCGCGCGAGGTCGGAGTCCTCATTGACCATCTCCGGCTCCACCCAGAGCCCGAAGTCCATGCCCGCACCGTGGACGCTGTCGATGAGTGGATGCAGCCCTTGGGGCCACTGCTGGGCGTCGACGGTCCAGTCGCCGAGGCCGGCCCGGTCGGAGCGGCGGCCGCGGAACCAGCCGTCGTCCAGCACGAACCGCTCGACGCCGATCTTGGCTGCCGCGTCGACGAGGTCCGTCAGCCCTCCCAGGTCGTGGTCGAAGTAGACCGCCTCCCAGGTGTTGATGAGCACCGGCCGCTCCGTGAGCGGAAGCTGTCGGCGCAGCCAGCCGTGGATGCGGGCGCTGGCGTGGTCGAGGCCGATGGCGCTGTGGGAGCCGACGAGCCAGGGACTGGTGTAGGTCTCTCCCGCATGCAGCTCGATCTCGCCGGGGCCGAGCAGCTCACCGCCGCCCAGCAGGCACTCGCCCTCCGGTGTGCGTTCGGCGTACGCCGCATGGTCTCCGCTCCAGGCGACGTGGGTCGCCCACACCTCTCCTGCGCCGAAACCGAACCCGGGCGTGCCTGCCACCATCAGCAACGTGGCGTCGTGCCCGGTTCGCCCGTGGCGGCCCTCGCGCAGGTGCGTGCCGATCAGCCAGGGACGCCGCTGGGGCGTGCGTTCGCGACACCAGCGACCTGTGAGGTCGAGCAGCTCGGTGGCGCGGGGCGCGACGGGAAGCGCACAGCGCACGGCCGCGAGGATGAGGTCTGCGGAGCCGACGTTGGTGACCTGAGTTCGCATACGCACCAGGCCTTCCAGGGTCAGCTCTACCTCGACGCGAACGCCCCAGCCGGACTCGGTGTCGGCGGACGTGAGTGTCAGCCTGGCGTCTTCGTCCTCGTCGAGCGTCCCCGTCCAGTCGCGCAACAGGGGCGCCCAGGCGGTCGCCGTACGGCCGGGACGGATGCCTTCCAGTCCGGGCAGGCCGGTGAAGCCCGAGACGTTCTCACCCACCACGCCGCGAATCCTCGGTGCGTCGAGAGCCGAGCGTGGCACTCCGGGGGTCTGGAGCTTCGCAACCGTCGCCGGGTCGGCGGTGCCGAGCGCGGTGCCCCAGTACGTGAAGTCGGGCACGCCGGCCACGGAGGGCGCGAGCACGATGCTCACGCCCGCCCGGCTGAGATGGACAGGAGAGAAGGGCACGTCAACCGTCAGCCCTTGGTCGAACCGAGGGTGAGGCCGGCCACAAAGTGCTTCTGCAGCACGAAGAACACGATGAGCACCGGGAGCGCCACCAGCACGGACCCCGCCGAGAGCAGGTTGTAGTCGACGAAGAACTGCCCACGCAGGTTGTTGAGTGCGCTGGTGATCGGGAACTTGTCCCCCTGCCCACCGAGCAGCACTGTGGCCCAGAAGAACTCGTTGTAGATCCAGGTGACTTCCAGTGTCGCCAGCGCCGCCAACGCCGGGCGGACCAGCGGCATGGTGAGCTGCCAGTACTGTCGCCACACGCTGGCACCGTCGATCTGGGCCTGCTCGTAGATCTCGTGCGGCAGCGTCTTCATGTAGTTGGCGAGCACGAACGTGCAAAAACCCATCTGGAAGGCCACATTGATCGCGATCAGCCCCCAGTAGCTGCCCAGCACCACCCCGGTCTCGCTCATGAACAGTGGCAGCGGGATCTCCCGGAACATCCGGTAGACGGGGATCAGCAGGGCCTGGGGCGGCATCAGGTTGGCCGCCAGGAAGAGCGCCAACAGGGCAAGGTTGAAGCGATAGCTGAACCGGGCCAGCACGAACGCCACCAGCGACGACAGGAAGAGGGTGAGGAGGACGGCCGGCACCGTAATGATCACGGAGTTGACGAAGTACTTGCCGAGCCCGGCGTTCTCCCAGACGTTGCGGTAGTTGTCGAGGGTCCAGCCCCCCAGGGAGGCATATCCGTTCCGCTGGGTGTAGGCGTAGCTCCGGAAGGAGTTCAGCACGGCCCAGATCAGCGGAAACAGCCACAGCAGCGCGAGCACGGCCATGATCACGGTGGCGATCGTGCCCCGGGGCTGGCTCAGTGCCCCACCCTCGGTCTGGTGCGCGGGCTTGCCCGTACGCCGTCGGCTGCGGGCGGTGGCGGTGGTTGCGCTCATGGCCGATCCTCCTTGAAGACGTTGCGGAGGTAGATCGTGATGAAGACCGTCGAGATCAGCATCATGATCACCGCCAGCGCGGAGCCGAAGCCGTAGCGACTGGCCTCACCCACGACGTTCTGGGCGACGAGTGCCCCGATCAGCTCGAGGCCGTTGGTGCCGCGGTTGACGACCCAGACCAGGTCGAAGGCACGCAGTGACTCGATGACGACGATGACGACGACGATCATGTTGATCGGGCGCATCACTGGAAAGACGACCTGGAAGAAGGTCTGACGCTCGCTTGCCCCGTCCATGGCGGCTGCCTCGCGCAGCGACGCGTCCACACCCTTCAGGCCCGCCAAGTAGATGAGCATGATGTAGCCGGTGTGCCGCCAAGCCGTGGCCACGAGGACGGCCCACAGGTTGACGCTCGAATCGCCGTACCAGTCGACCTCGCTGTTGAAGACCTGGTTGATGAGCCCCTGGTCCCGAGAGTAGAAGAGCTGCCAGATGAAGCCCACCAGGGCGAGCGACAGGACCACTGGCATGTAGAACGCCGTTTGGTAGAAGCGGCTCCCGCGCATGTTGCGGTCCAGGATGACGGCCAGCAGCATCCCCAGGAGGGTGGGACCCAGGAACAGGAACAGCAACCAGATGAGGTTGTGCCGCATCGCCGGCCAGAACGGCGGATAGATGTTGACGATGTCGGAGTAGTTCTTGGTGCCGACCCACTGGATCTGGTCGATCTCCCCGATGCCGTTCCAGGAGCCGAACGACAGGACCATCGACAAGATCGCCGGCACCCACACCAGGAATCCCACGAACAGCACGGGAACCGTCACCATGGCGATGACGACGGCGCGATCGCGGGGGGCAAGTCGCCGTTTGAGCGGTTTTGCTCCTGCTTCTCGCTTCTTCGGGCTCTCGGCCACGGGCGTAGTCGTCACTGGTCCTCACACTCCTCGGGGATGTCCTGCCGCATTCTGATCACGGTCAGACGAAGATCGACTCCTTCTGCTCCTGGATGCTCTTGGTGACCCCGTCGACGTCGGTGGGGTCCTCCAGGAACTTCTGCAGCGACGGGATGATCACCGTCGAGGCGAAGTCGGCGCGGGTGTCGCGGTCGAGGAACTGCGCGATGTTCTCGGCGGCTCCCACGACTTCGACGGACTTCTTCTGGAGCGCGGAGTAGACGCTGGTGTCGGCATCGGAGTTGGCTGCGATGAGCGGGGTCGTGTCCTTGTTGGCAGCGTCGGCGGCGGCTGCCGTACCGAGCCACTTGAGCATCTCCTTGCCGCCCTCCGGGTTCTTGGCGCTCGCGCTGAGGCACCAGCCGTCGATGGGGGCGTCCAGGGCCGTCGCACCGATCGAGCTGTCGAGCTCGGGGAAGGTGAAGAAGTCGAGGTCGTCCTCGAGGTCGGGGATGCCGTCGACGACGAAGGTGCCGAGGAGGTACATGCCGCACTCGTCCTTGCCCATCGACGTCGCCGCCTCCTGCCACGTGCGACCCAGCGGGTCGGCCTGGTGGAACGGCAGCAGCTCGCGCCACGCGTCGAAAACCTGCTTGACCTCCGCGGAGTCCCACTCCTCGTCGCCGGCCATCAGGCTCATGTGGAAGTCGAAGCCGTTGATGCGCATGTTGAGGATGTCGAACGTACCCATCGCGGGCCAGCCGTCCTTGTCCGCGAAGGCGAACGGCGTGATGTCGTCGGCCTGCATCTTCTTGCTCAGGGTCATGAGCTCCTCTAGCGTCGTGGGCGGCGCGTAGCCCTTCTTCTCGAAGGTGGACTTCTTGTAGAAGACCGCCCAGGGGTAGTACTCGCGCGGCACGAAGTACTGCTTGCCGTCGCTCGCGGTCGCCGCCTCCTTGAAGCTGTCGTTGACGCCGTCGATGGGCCACACGTCGCTGAGGTCGGTGATCAGGCCCTGCTCGGCGAACTGGTTCATCCGGAAACCCGCGAACCACGAGAAGATGTCGTCCGGGTTGCCCTGGAGGTAGGTGTTGATGTTCTCCTGGAACGTGTTGTGGTCGACCGCGTTGACGTCGACCTTGGCACCCGACTCGGCCATGTAGGCCTTCACCATGGCCATCTGGCGCTCGTAGGCCGGCCCGGCACCGCTGGCCTCGTTGAGGCCGAACTTCACGGCATCGGACCCACTGCCGCCGCCGCTGTCGCCGCCGCACGCGGCGAGGAAAGTGGAGGAGCTGAGCAGCGCACCGCCGAGCAGCCCTCCTCTCAAGACGTTTCGTCGAGAGGCGGCCATCCCCAGCACTGACGCCGGGATCTGGAGCGAACCCGCGGTGGGACGATTCATCATGGACCTCCAAGGCAAACAAGAACGAACATCGGAGTTGTAGTATTGACGTGAAGTGCGTCACATTGCAACCATCAGGCGGGAACATTCTCGCCAGATCGCACATTTTTGAACTTTTCGAGGGGAGTCAACTGTTGTTTTCAACAACGGCACACAAGACACGAGCCGACACGTCCACTCCCCGGCTCGCGTTCGGCGGTGACTACAACCCGGAGCAGTGGCCGCGCGAGGTGTGGGACGACGACGTCAGGCTGATGGTCGAGGCTGGCGTCGACCTCGTCACCATCGGTGTCTTTTCCTGGGCCCATCTCGAGACGGCGCCCGGTGAATACACCTTCGACTGGCTCGATGACGTGCTCGACCGCCTCACCGCGGCCGGCATCGGCATCGACCTCGCCACGGCCACGGCCTCGCCGCCGCCATGGCTGACCACGCTTCACCCCGAGATGCTGCCCATGACCCGCGAGGGCACCCGGCTGTGGCCCGGGGGACGCCAAGGCTTCTGCCCCAGCTCACCCGTCTACCGCGAGCACGCGCTGGCGCTGTGCCGGAAACTGGCGGAGCGCTACGGCCACCTCGAGGGACTGCGGCTGTGGCACGTCGGCAACGAGCTCGGCTGTCACAACGCGCTGTGCTTCTGCGACGTGAGCGCAGCGGCGTTCCGGACCTGGCTCACGCAGAAGTATGGCGACCTCGAGGCCCTCAACAACGCCTGGGGCACGGCGTTCTGGTCGCAGCGCTACACCGACTTCGCGCAGATCCTGCCGCCGCGGACCGCGGCCGCCGTGGCCAATCCCACGCAGGAGCTGGACTTCCGCCGCTTCTCCTCGGACGAGCTGCTCTCCAACTTCGTGGCGGAGCGCGACATTTTGCACGAGGTCTCCCCCGGCGTCCCCGTCACCACGAACTTCATGATCATGCGCAGCATCCGCGAGATGGACTATTGGGCCTGGGCTCGTGAGGTCGATGTGGTCTCCAACGATCACTACCTCACCGCGGCGGACACCGACGGCTACGCCGAGCTGGCGTTCTCGGCCGACCTCACACGCGGGGTTGCCGGTGGCGCCCCGTGGCTGCTCATGGAGACCTCCCCCGGTGCCGTCAACTGGCAGCCGCGCAACATCGCCCGCCGCCCCGGTGAGCTGCTGCGCTCGGCGATCCAGCACGTCGCCCGTGGCGCCGACGGGATCCTGTTCTTCCAGTGGAGGGCGTCTCGGGCCGGTGCGGAGAAGTACCACGCCGGACTCCTGCCGCACGCCGGCACCGACACCAGGGTCTGGCGCGAGTCGGTCGAGCTGCGGCGCGTCCTGGACGCCGTGGCGGAGGTCGAGGGCAGCACTGTTCGATCCAACAAGGTGGCCATCCTCTTCGACTGGCACGCGTGGTGGGCCTGCGAGCTCGACTCGCACCCGAGCACGGACGTCGTCTATCTCGACCGCGCACACGCACTCCACCGCTCCCTCACCGATGCGGGCGTAGGAGTCGACTTCACCCACCCCGAGGCCGACCTGACGGGCTACGACCTGGTCGTCGTGCCGACGCTCTACTCCGTCACCGACACGGCCGTCGAACGGCTGCGCACGGCCGTCGAGGGCGGCACGACAGCGCTGGTCACCTACTTCAGCGGCATCGTCGACGAGAACGACCACGTGCGGCTCGGTGGCTACCCCGGAGCGTTCCGCGACCTGCTCGGCATTCGCGTCGAGGAGTTCCTGCCCCTTCGCGAGCAGGAGTGCGTCACGTTGTCGAACGGTTGGTCTGCCGACGTGTGGACCGAGCACCTTCATCTCGACGGGGCCGAGTCGGTCGCGACGTACGTCGACGGACCGGCGCCAGATGTCCCCGCCGTCACCCGGCACGCCGTCGGCCGGGGCTCCGCCTGGTATGCCGCCACCCGCCTGGACCGGGCCGGCTGCGATGCGCTGGTGGCCGAGCTGCTGGAGGCTTCCGGCGTCGAGCCGGTCGCCGCCGTGCGGCCCGGCGTGGAGGTGACGCGTCGACACGCGGAAGACGGTCGCTCGTGGCTGTTCATCGTGAACCACACCGACGACGTGGTAGACGTGGACGCCCGCGGGGTGGACCTCGTGTCTGGAATCGAGGTCGACCACGCCGTGACAGTGCTTGGCGGCCGTGTGGCCGTAGTTCGGGAGATGTGATGCTGGCAGCGCAGCGACGTTCGGAGATCATCGCTCTGCTCGAGCGGGACCGCATCGTCCGCGTGAGCCATCTCGTCTCCACGCTCGGGGTCTCCGACATGACCATCCGCCGTGACCTCCTCGCTCTCCATGAGCAGGGGGCGCTCGAGAAGGTGCACGGTGGCGCCGTCGTACGGGCCGAGCCGAGCACTGCCGAGCCCGGCTTCGAGGCCAAGTCGGCCCGGCAGCTTGCACAGAAGGAAGCCATCGCTGCCCGGGCCGCCCAACTGGTTCACCCTGGCTCGGCCATTGCCGTCTCCGCCGGGACCACCACCTTCGCGCTCGCACGACATCTCGTTGCCATCCCTGGACTCACCGTGGTCACGAACTCGGTCTGGGTCGCCGATCTTCTGCACAGTGCGCAGGTGCCGAGCCACACGGTGCTCCTCACCGGTGGCCTTCGCACGCCGTCCGACGCCTTGGTCGGCCCGATGGCGATTGCCGCCCTCAGATCCCTCCACCTGGACACCGTCTTCATGGGCGTGCACGGCATGGACGCAGCGGCTGGTTTCAGCACCCCCAACCTGCTCGAGGCCGAGACGAACCGGGCGATGATCGCCAGCGGTCGCCGTCTGGTCGTATTGGCCGATTCCACCAAGTGGGGGGTGGTCGGGCTCAGCTCGATGGCCGCCCTGTCCAAGGCCTCCGCGCTGATCACCGACACGGGACTCCCGCAGACCGCGCGCCAGGCCTTGTCCGACCACATCGACGATCTCCTCCTGGTGGAGCCCGACGAGCACGCGATCGGTACGGAGGAGACCCACTCGCGCGGATGATGGCTGCTGGGGACGCTCGGGCTCGCGATCGCCAAGACCCTCGACAACATGGAGATCGTGACGGCCGGTGTGCTCCGCAACGTGTGGAGCCACTCGGTCATCATGTGCGGCCACTTCCCCGAGGGCGTCGAGACGTTCGAGCAGGAGTCCGTTCCTGACCACGAGAGCCGCGGCGAGTGGTCCCTGCGCCAGATGCTGGGATCCGCGAACATCACCGGGCCAGCGGTTCTGCACATCATGGCCGGCAACCTCAGCCACCAGATCGAGCACCACCTCTTCCCGGACCTGCAGAGCAACCGGTACGCCGAGATTGCGCCGAGGGTTCGCGGGCTCTTCCAGCGATACGGGCTCCGGTACCACGCCGCCTCACTGCCTCGCCAGGTCGCCTCGGCATGGCACAAGGTGTTCAGGCTCGCCCTGCCCACCGGGTGGCTGGTCGAGACGACGTGGTCCGATGCCCCGCGTCGGTTCGCGCGGCTCCTGGTCCCGGCGCGCGATCCGGCTGCTCCGGGTTATGGGGCGCGGCCCGACTGGGTACCGAAGGAGTACACCCGAGTCACCCGACACGGGTGACCATCGAGGAAGGGGCAGACCTTCGGACGACCTCAGCCTGTTCGGCATCAACGCCCACGACCTGCCCGGCACGAGCGGTAGCAGGTCCGTTTCCCCGACAGTCCCGCCTCGCCGGCCGCGCCGCACGCCCCCCTGTGCTCCTGGCGCGACCGGCGAGGCCTTCCACACCAGGGGCCGTCCGCACGTAGGGTTGCAACGTGGGTCTCGGGCGATCAGGCGCAGTCGCGTCGGAGCTCTGTATCCGTGTGCGTTGACCACACTGCTGATGACCACACCCGTGCGTGGGCCTTCGCGCTGATCGACCAGCAACCTCCCGCTTCCGAGGACGGCATCGTCGACTGGCTCAGCCGGCTGTGTCGAGCGGCCTCGCAGGAGGTCGACGTGATCGCCGCGACGGTCACGATGGGGGCGCCCGGCGACACCTCGGCGGTCGTCGCTGCCAGCGCGCCCGGCAACCAACGCTTCGCCGAAACCGAGTATGCCGTCGGCGAAGGGCCTGCGAACGACGCCTGGATGCTCCGGCGCCCGGTCCTGGTTCCGGAGCTGGGCGGCCCTCAGGACGGAGCCTGGCCCGGTTACACCGCGACGGCGACAGCTGACGGAGTCGTGGCGGTCTTCGCGTTCCCGCTCCAGGTGGGCGCGGTCCGCGTCGGGGTGTTCACCCTGTACCACGACGAGCCCGGCACCCTCTCCCCCGCGAACCTGGCCACCTGCCTGCTCATGGCCGAGCTCGCCACCGAGCGGCTCGTCGATTCCCACGCATCCGACGGTGGAGCGATCGACCCGTCCCTCGAAGCGGCCGCGGATGTCCGCATGGAGATCTACCAGGCCCAGGGGATGGTCGCGGTGGCACTCGAGATCAGCCTGGTCGATGCCTTGGCCACCCTGCGCGGACACGCGTTCCAATCGGGCCGCGACCTGATCGACGTTGCGTCCGAGATCGTCCACAATGGATACCGGTTGGGCGATGACCGTCACGATCGAAATCACGAACAGGATCGGGACCAGGAATGAAGGACCAGCCATGATCTCCACCGAACAACTCGCCACCATGTTCGTCGACATGGCCGACACCCTCGTCGATGACTTCGACACGATCGACTTCCTCCACGACCTGACCGACCGCGCAGCAGCGATCAGCGGCGCCGAGGCTGTCGGACTCATGCTCGCCGACCACCGCGGCAGGTTGCAGGGCCTGGCCTCGTCCAACGAGGCCGCGAGACGGCTGGAGCTGCTCCAGCTCCATCTGGAGGAAGGCCCCTGCATCGACTGCTACACCTCTGGCCAACCAGTCGTGAACGCCCACCTGTCGGTCGCCACGGACAGGTGGCCCCGGTTCGCGCCGGCAGCCATCGAGGCCGGCTTCGACTCCGTGCACGCCTTTCCCATGCGGCTGCGCGACACCGTGATCGGCGCTCTCAACCTGTTCGGCCGTCCCGAGACCCATTTCACCGCTGACGAGTCGAGAGCAGTGCAGGCCCTGGCCGACATCGCCACGATCGCGCTCCTCCAGGAACGCAGCATCACCCGTGCCGAGACACTGACCGAGCAGCTCCAGGGCGCTCTCAACAGCCGCATCATCATCGAGCAGGCGAAGGGCGCCATCGCCCAGCGCGAGGGCATCAGCCCCCACGACGCCTTCGTGTCGCTGCGCTCGCGGGCACGCGAATCCCGACGTCGGCTCACCGATGTCGCCGTCGAGGTGCTCGAAGGGATCGGCGAACCGCGAGACCCGCACTGACCACCTGCCCGGTTGCAGGCTCGGGCGAATCGTGTCGCTGAGGCATTGAAACTTCTGCCTCCCGGTGACAGTGTCGGAAGACGACATCCTGGACCTCGATGGCGACTGTCCCAGTCGATCCGACCTTCGAGGCCTGTCATGACTCATCCCGAGTCCGAGCGCCGGCGGCGTACCCGCGAACTCTTCGAGCAGACGACGCAGCCGTCGAACGAGTGGAGACGGTCCGAGATCCTGGACGCCATCGTCGTGCTCAACGTCCCCATGGCTCGCAGCATCGCGGGCCGGTACCGGCAGCGCGGCTGCGACCTGGAGGACCTCGAGCAGACCGCCTACCTCGCGCTGGTGCGCGCGGTCCGACGATTCGACACCACCCGGTGCCAAGACTTCCTCTGCTTTGCCGTGCCCTCGATCAGGGGCGAGGTGAAGCGGTACTTCCGCGACTTCGGCTGGATGGTGCGGCCGCCGCGGAGCGTGCAGGACCTTCAGCCCCTGGTGAAGTGGGAGATCTCCAGATACGCGGACCTGACCGGCCGGGCACCTGACGCCGACCAGATCGCCGAGGTCCTGGGCGTCCCCACCGCGGCGGTCAACGCGGCGATGCAGGCGCAGGGTTGCTTCTCGGTCGTCTCCCTGGACCGGGGCGTGGGTGTCGGTGAGGAGACCACGCTGGCCGAGCTCCTGGTTCATCCCGACGGCTCCGACTCCGCCTTCGCCGCCGCCGAGGCACGCGCGATGCTGGCGGTCGGGCTCGTCCGACTCACGCCCCGGGACCGCGCCGTGATCCACCTGCGGTTCGTGGAGGAGCTGTCCCAGTCCGACATCGCCACCGCACTCGGGGTCAGCCAGCCGCTGGTCTCGCGGGTCCTCCACCGCGCGCTCGAGCAGCTGCACGAGTTCCTTGCCGAACCGTCGACGGCGTACTCCAAGTCGGCGTGACCGCCCTCGACCAGTGGTCAGACCTCGTCAGCTGCGCGGTGCCAGCCGCTGCAGGGTGGTGACGTGGGTCGGCTCGAGCTCGTCGAGGGAGGTCACGCCGAGCAGGCGCATCGTGCGCTCGACCTGGCCCTGGAGGATCTCGATGGTGCGGTCCACGCCGTCGCGGCCACCGGCCATCAGGCCGTAGAGGTAGGCGCGTCCGATCATCGTGAAGTGGGCGCCGTGGGCGATCGCCGCCACGATGTCCTGGCCGGACATGATGCCGGTGTCGAGGTGCACCTCGAGGTCGCTGCCGACCTCCTTCACGACCTGCGGGAGCAGGTGGAACGGGACCGGTGCGCGGTCGAGCTGGCGGCCGCCGTGGTTGGAGAGCACGATCGCGTCGACCCCGGCATCGGCCAGACGGCGTGCGTCATCGACGCTCTGGACGCCCTTGACCGAGATCTTCCCCGGCCACTGCGACCTGATCCACTCGAGGTCCTGGTAGGTCACGGTCGGGTCGAACATCGTGTCGAGCAGGTCGGCGACCGTGCCCGACCACGCGTCGAGGCTGGCGAAGGCCAGGGGCTCGGTGGTGAGAAAGTTGATCCACCAGGCCGGTCGCGGGATCGCGTTGACGACGGTGCGTGCCGACAGGGTGGGCGGGATGGTCATGCCGTTGCGCACGTCGCGGAGCCGGGCGCCGGCCACCGGCACGTCCACGGTCACCAGCAGAGTGTCGAAACCGGCTGCGGCGGCCCGGTCAACCAGGGCCATGGACCGGTCGCGGTCCTTCCACATGTAGAGCTGGAACCAGTTGCGGCCACCGGGCGACGCGGCGGCGACGCCCTCGATGCTCGTGGTGCCCATGGTGGAGAGGGCGAACGGGATGCCCGCTGCGGCGGCGGCCTGTGCGCCGGCGACCTCCCCCTCGGCCTGCATCATCCGGGTGAAGCCGGTCGGGGCGATGCCGAAGGGCAGCGCCACCCTCTTGCCGAGCACCTCGCGAGAGGTGTCGACGCTGGAGACGTCGCGCAGGATCGCCGGGTTGAACTGGACGTCGGCGAAGGCCTCCCGGGCTCGAGCGAGCGAGACCTCGCCGTCGGCGGCACCGTCGGTGTAGTCGAAGGCTGCCTTCGGCGTACGCCGTTTGGCGATTGTGCGCAGGTCGTCGATCGTCAGCGCCTTCTCGAGCCGCCGCTTCTTGGGCGACATCTCCGGCTTCTTGAACTTGAGCAGGGGGGCGAGGTCGTGGCGCTTCGGTAGTTGGCGTTTCATGTCCGCATCGTCTCGCGATCGTTTCGGGGAGTGAACGGGGTCAGGTCGTGCGTCGACCGCACCAGCGCGCGCAGGTCGTCGAGGCCGCCGGCCAGGGCACCGGCCGCGCGGGCCTGGACGAGCATGTTGCCGAGCGCGGTGGCCTCTACGGGGCCGGCCACGACCTCGCGACCGGTGTGGTCGGCGATGGCCTGGCAGAGCAGGGTGTTCTGGGCACCGCCGCCGACCACATGGATCGCCTTCACCGACCGGCCGCTGAGGGACTCCGCGGTGCCGATCGCGCGGGCGTAGGCGGCGGCCAGCGACTCGACGATGCTGCGCACGGTCGACGGGGCGTCCGCGGGCGGTGGCACGTCGTGCTCGGCGCACCAGGAGGCGATCCGCGACGGCATGTCGCCCGGCCGCACGAACCGCGGGTCCTGGACGTCGAAGACCGGCACCTCGGCCGTGACGTCGGCGGCAGCGCGGAGCAGGCCGGTCAGGTCTGTCCTGTCCCAGGCCCGCATGGTCTCGCTCAGCAGCCACGTGCCCATCACGTTGGTGAGGAAGCGCACCGTGCCGTCGACGCCGCCCTCGTTGGTGAAGTTGGCCGCCCGCGCCGCGGCCGTCAGCACCGGGGCATCGAGCTCGAGCCCGACCAGCCCCCAGGTGCCGAGCGAGAGGTACGCCGACCCGTCGTCGGCCAGCGGCGTGCCGACCACCGCGGAGGCGGTGTCGTGGGAGCCGACGGCGACGAGGGACAACCGGTCGACGCCCACCGAGCCGGCGATGTCCGCGGACACGTCGCCGATCAACTCGCCGGGGCGGACCAGATCGGCGAACAGGTGGCGCGGCAGGCCGAGCGTGGCGATCAGCTCGTCGTCCCACTCCCCCGTCCGTGAGTCCAGCAGTCCGGTCGTGGAGGCATTGGTGACCTCGGTGACCTCGCGGCCCGTCAACCAGCAGCCCAGCAGGTCCGGCACGAGCAGCAGCCGCTCAGCGTCCCCGACCAACGGGTCGGCGGCGAGCTGGTAGACGGTGTTGAACGGCAGGAACTGCAGCCCGTTGCGGGCCTGGAGGTCGGCCAGCGGCACCTGGGCGTGAACGCGATCGGGCCCTTCGGCACAGCGCCGCTCGTCGCGGTAGTGGAACGGCGTCCCGAGCAAGCGGCCGTCGCGGAGCAGGCCGTAGTCGATGGCCCAGCTGTCGATCGCCACGCTGGCGAGCGGGCCGGCCGAGAGCCGGACCGCCTGCCGGAGCCCGGCCAGCGCTTCGGTGTACAGACCGGGGACGTCCCAGTGCAGGCCGTCGGGCGTGCGCACCGGCGTGTTGGCGAAGCGAGCCACCGGTTCGAGATGCAGTCGTCCGGGGCCGACCTCGCCCAGCATCACCCGGCCGCTGGAGGCCCCGAGGTCGACGGCGGCGACGCTGACGGAGGTGGGCATGATCAGCGCAGGAACGCGGCAGCGACGCCCGCATCGACGGGGATGTGGAGGCCGGTGGTGTGGGTCATGTCCGGGCCGCACAGGGCGAAGACGGCGTTGGCGCAGTGCTCGGGCAGGACCTCGCGCTTGAGCAGGGTGCGCTGGGCGTAGAACTCCCCCAGGTTCTCCTCGTCCACGCCGTAGACGGCCGCGCGCTTGGCACCCCAGCCGCCGGCGAAGATGCCGGAGCCGCGCACCACCCCGTCGGGGTTGACGCCGTTGACCTTGATGCCGTGCTCCCCCAGCTCGGCGGCCAGCAGCCGCACCTGGTGGGCCTGGTCGGCCTTCACCGCGGAGTAGGCGATGTTGTTGGGGCCGGCAAAGACGGAGTTCTTGGAGGAGATGTAGACGATGTCGCCGCCGATCCCCTGGTCGATCAGGACGCGGGCGGCGGCCCTGGACACCAGGAACGAGCCCTTGGCCATCACGTCGTGCTGCAGGTCCCAGTCGGCGACCGTGGTGTCGAGCAGCGACTTGGAGAGGGACAGACCGGCGTTGTTGACGACCAGGTCGAGGCCGCCGAACGCGAGCACCGCGGCATCGACCGCGGCCTGCACCGCCTTCTCGTCGGACACGTCGACCTGCACGCCGACCGCGACGTCGGACCCGCCGATCTCGGCGGCGGCGGCCTGCGCCTTCTCCAGGGACAGGTCCGCGATGACGACGCACGCGCCCTCGGCCGCGAGCTTGACCGCGATCGCCTTGCCGATTCCGGAGGCGGCGCCCGTGACGAGTGCGATCCGGGTGGCGAGCGGCTTGGGGGCGGGCATCCGCTGGAGCTTGGCCTCCTCGAGCGCCCAGTACTCGATGCGGAACTTCTCCGACTCGTCGATGGGCGCATAGGTCGAGAGCCCCTCGGCGCCGCGCATCACGTTGATCGCGTTGGTGTAGAACTCGCCGGCCACGCGGGCGGTCTGCTTGTCCTTGCCGTAGCTGAACATGCCGACGCCGGGCACCAGGATGACGAGCGGGTCGGCGCCGCGCATCGCCGGCCAAGAGCCGCCGAGCGCCTTCGCGTTGCGTTCGTAGTAGGCCGCGTAGTCGGCGCGATAGGCCTCGTGCAGCTCGGCGACCCGGGCCCGCACCTTGTCGAGGGACGCGGTCGGCGGCAGGTCGAGCAGCATCGGCTTGACCTTGGTGCGCAGGAAGTGGTCCGGGCATGACGTACCGAGCTCGGCGAGGCGGGCGTGCTGACGGCTGGCGAGGAAGTCGAGAACGACCTTGGCGTCGGTGAAGTGACCGACCATGGGCCGATCGGCGGAGGCG
>JBDSPC010000206.1:0-7631 GCA_039914485.1 Nocardioides sp. | reverse complement strand
GCCACCAGGTGCTCTGCGGCACATGGTGGCCCGGCCGGGGTGCGTCCGGAGTGGCGTCGGCGTGCAGGTAGGCCACGAAGTCGGCGAAGCCTTCGTCCGTGGCCCAGCGGTCGCCGTACAAGCTGATCCAGAGCGCCAGCATGGAGTTCTCGACCGCTCGACCGTCGGCGACGAGCTCGTCGACGGCTGACAGGAAGGACGCGCGGACACGGACGTGCGGCTCGATGAGGACGGGCATGGAGCGATTATCCAATTCACGTCGAGTTCATTTGTTGTGGAGGATGTGCGCCATGCCTTCCGCGCCCGGCCCCTACCCCGCTCCCGTCGGCAAGACCTCACACCGTCTCGAGTGGGCGTTCCTGCCGCCCAACCTGCGCGCCTACATCGAGCGCAAGTGCGGCTCCCCCGTGGTGGAGGCGATCTCCCAGACGTCCGGTTTCACGCCGGGCTTCGCGAGCGTGCTGGTCTGCGCGGACGGCTCGAAGCATTTCGTGAAGGCCGCGTCGGTCAAGGCGCAGCGGTTGTTCGCCGACTCCTACCGCGAGGAGGCGCGCAAGCTGTCCGCCCTCCCGAGCTCGGTGCCGTCGCCGAAGCTCCTATGGCACCTCGACGACGACTGGGTGGCGCTCGGGATCGAGTACGTCGACGGGCGCGCGCCGCGTCGGCCGTGGCGACGCGCCGACCTGGACTCAGCGCTCGATGCCCTCGAGCTCGTCGCGGACGCACTCACCCCGCCGCCTGCCCACCTCGACCTCGACTCGATCGAGGACGACTTCGCCGACATGGTCGCGTTCTGGGAGCACGTCAGGACGACCCGGCCGGACCTCCCGCACCTGGACGAGGCCGCTGCACTGGCTGCGTCGTTCGCGGACGTGGTCGGCGGCGACACGCTCGTCCACACCGACATCCGCGACGACAACCTGCTCATCGACGGCGACGGCAGGGTCTGGCTCTGCGACTGGAACTGGCCGGTCGTCGGTGCTGCCTGGATCGACACCCTCCTCACCCTGATCGGGCCGCGCGGCGACGGGGTCGACGTGGAGCCGGTGCTCGCGTCTCGTCGGCTGGTCCGCGACGTACCGCCCGAGTCGATCGACCGTGTGCTCGCACTTCTCGTCGGCTACTTCTGGAAGTCCGCCGACGACCCGGTGCCGTCGACGTCGCCGTACATCCGCGAGCACCAGCGGTGGCAGGGCGACGTGGTCTGGCACTGGCTGAGCGAGCGCCGGGGCTGGGAGTGAGCCCCCGCGCCGTCGGGGTGCGGGCCGGCTTCGCCGAGATGCCCGCCGCTCTCCGGGCGTGGGTGGTGGAGGTGCTCGGCTCCCCGATCGTCGAGACCCGGGAGATGACCGGTGGCATGTCGCCCGGCTGTGCCACGCGGGTCCGTTGCGCCGACGGTCGCCGGGCGTTCGTCAAGGCCGTCGGGACGCCCCTCAACCCGGACACCCCGACCATGTTCCGCCGCGAAGCCGCCGTGCTCGGCCTGCTCGGGCAGCACCCGCTGTGGGCGGCGCTCCAGGCGTCCTACGACGACGACGAGTGGGTCGGCCTGGTGCTCGAGGACGTCGAGGGCGCGCATCCCGACCTGGCCGAGGAGGCCACGATCGGCGCGCTGCTCGCGGCCACCGATTCGCTGGGCGCCGTGCTCGCCGAGCGGGTGCCGTCGCCCGACGCTGCCGCCCACGGGTTCAACGACTTTCGCGTCGCCGCCACGAACTGGGCCGCGTCCTTCGACGACGTGCGTCGTCTCGACGAGGTCCCCGTGCCGGACTGGGTGCGAGACGACCTCGACGGCTGGCAGGCGAAGGTGGCCGGCCTGGCGGCGTACGACGTGGAATGCCTGCAGCACTGGGACATCCGCAACGACAACCTCGTGCAGCGACCCGACGGCTCGATCGTCTTCGTGGACTGGGGCCAGGCGATGGTCGGTCCGGTGTGGCTGGACCCGCTGCTGGCCCGGCTCGAACGCGCCGAGGATCCGTGGTTCGACGGCTCACTGGCGAGCTCGTCGGCCCTGGCCGCGGCCGGCGACGACACCGTGACGACCTGGCTGGTCGGCTTCGGCACGATGCTGGCGGTCCGAACGGTCACGGCAGCCGACATCAACCTGCCGACGCTGGCCGCCTTCCGCCGCAGCGAATCCACCCGCATGCTGACCGCGGCCGCCCGACGACTCGATTTGGGCGCTCACCTGCCTGAGCAGTAGTCTTTCTCCTTGCATGTCCGGCGCCCAACCCGCTTCAGGGTTTGTCGGCAGCCGACACACGACTTTCCCTGACCAGCATCGAGCGAGCAAAGGTTCTCCTGTGGCCAACATCAAGTCCCAGATCAAGCGCAACAAGCAGAACGAGAAGGCGCGCGAGCGCAACAAGGCCGTCAAGACCGGCCTCAAGACCGCGGTCCGCAAGTTCCGCGAGGCCATCGCCTCGGGCGACAAGGACAACGCCGTGACCCTCGGCCGCGACGCCGCCAAGAAGCTCGACAAGGCTGCGTCCAAGGGCGTCATCCACAAGAACCAGGCTGCGAACCGCAAGTCGTCGATCGCGAAGCAGTCCGCCGCTCTCTGATCAACATCCACCAACACCCCGTCGCATCACGCGCCGGGGTGTTCGTGCATTTGGCTCTCTGATCAACTGGCGGGGGCCGACATGCGAATCGCTCGAACGCATGTCTTGCGCCGCCAGTTCCTCACGACGCCGCGGAGTGGAGACCCCTCAGGGCTCTGGCTCGCGCTGACGGGAGTCGTCAGCGACCCGTGCGGAGATCGGCGACGGTGAGCACCAGCCGCTCGAGGGTGTACGCCGCATCGTGGGCCTGCCCCTTGATGTCGGCGTCCGCCACGGCGACCGCGCGCACGGCGGACGAGATCCCGTCGGGAGTCCACGCCCGGGACTGGTCGCGGACCTGGCGGACCTTCCACGGCGGGACGCCCAGCTCGCGGGCCAGGTCGGCCTCGCGCATCCCGTTGGGGGCACCGATGAACCGCGCGATGCTGCGGGCCGAACCGGCCATCGCCGAGGTCACGAGAACCGAGGCGGTGCCGCCGTCCATGGCCCAGCGCAGCGCCTCGAGCGCCTGCGCCTTGCGACCGGCGAACGCCGCATCGGCCACCGCGAAGGACTTCGCCTCGGCCCGGCCGCCGAAGTAGCGCTGCACCTTCTCGACCGTGAGCTGCTCGCCGGGGAAGTCGTTGGTCAGCTGGTGGGCGGCAGCCGCGAGCGAGCGGAGGTCGCCACCGACGGCAGTGACCAGGAAGGACGCCGCGTCGGAGGCGACCTTGGCGCCGTGGGAGGCGAACTCGGAGATCACGAAGCTGGTCAGGTCGGAGGCCTTGATCTCCTGCGACTTCACCTCGGTGACCGAGCCGAGCTTGCGCAGCTTGGTCAGCAGCCCGCTGCCCTTGGCTCCCCCGCCGTGCACCAGCACCAGCGCGATGTCGTCGGCGGGCCCGGCGGCGTAGTCGAGGATGCCGTCATAGCAGTCGTCGGGCAGCCCCTCCAGACCCCGGATGACCACGCAGCGGGTCGAGGAGAACAGCGACGGTGCCGCCATCTCGCCCAGGCTGGCCAGCGTCAGGCCGGCTGCCTCGGAGTCGGCGATCTCGGCGTCGGAGTCGAAGCCCTTGACGGCGGTCTTCACACCGACGACGGTGCGTTCGCTGAGGAACTCCTCCTTGCCGGTGACGAGGATGATCCGGCCGAGGACCTGCGCTGCGGTGGGGGTGGAAGCCATGGTGTGAGAACACTAGCCGCGCCCACGGACAGCGATCCCGTCGTCCGTCTGCAACACCAGCAGGTCGCCGTCGAGATCGGTGCGGCGTACGACCGCGCCGGTCGCCGTCAGCGCGGCCACCAGTCCCGGATCGGGGTGCCCGTAGTCGTTGTCGGCGCCCACCGAGACGAGCGCCAGCCGTGCCCGCAGCCCGATCAGGAAGTCGAGGTCCTGCTGGCGGCTGCCGTGGTGCGGCACCTTGAGCACGTCGACGTGCAGGTCCGGGAGGGTACGCCGCAGCGCGAGCTGTCCGGGAGGCTCGACGTCACCCGTCAGCAGGATCCGCACCCCCCGCACCTGCGCCAGCAGCACCACGCTGGCGTCGTTGGCCGCGCTCCCGTCGCCGATCCCGGAGGTCGGGGCGTCGGGCAGCGGCCACAGGGTCTGCAGGGTCACCTCCCCCACCACTCGTGTCATGCCGTACGCCGCCACCACCGGTGGCGCCGCCAGCTCCCGACTCACCGCCGCAGCACCCTCGGGCGGATCCACCATGGACGTCACGTCGACCTCCCCCACCCGCCGGTCGGCGAGCACGCCCGGCAACCCGTCGATGTGGTCGGCGTGGAAGTGCGTGAGCACCACGAGCGGGACGGCGGAGATGCCGAGCCGGTCGAGGCAGCGGTCCATCAGCTCCGGGTCCGGGCCGGCGTCCACCACGACGCCCGTGCCCGGCCCGGCGTTGAGCACGAGGCCGTCGCCCTGTCCGACGTCGCACATCGCGAGCACCCAGTCGTCGGGCGGCCACCCCGGAGTCGGCGGTCGCGTGAGCACGGTGACGACGAGCAGCACCGAGCAGCCGACCCCGGTGACGGGTGAGCGCAGCAGCCGGGGCGCGCCCACGACCATCGCGACGCACAGGACCGTGATGGCGACCAGTGCGACCGGACCGGTCCCCCACTCCACCGCGGCAGTCGGCAGCGCTGCGCCCCGCTGGGCGACGACCACGATCCACGACACCGACCAGGCCGCCGGCGCAGCCACGACCTGCCCGAGCGGCGTCCAGACGAGGCCGACGAGTCCGCCGGCCAGCCCGAGCACCGTTGCCGGCGCCACCGCGGGGGCGGCGAGCAGGTTGGCCACGACCGCGACCAGGCTGACCTGCCCCGAGATCGCGGTCACCACGGGCGTGCACGCAATCTGCGCGGCGAGCGGCACGGAGACCGCCTCGGCGATCCAGCGGGGCAGCCAGCGCATCATCGCGTCGCGCCACACCGGTGCCAGGAACAGGATCCCGCCGGTCGCGAGCACCGACAGCGCGAAGCCCGCGGTCACGGCCAGCCCCGGGTCGACGAGGAGCAGCGCGAACACGGCTGCCCCGAGGCACCGGACACCGCGGGCCCGCCCGTTGCTGCCCATCCCGATCAGCGCGACCGTACCCATCGCCGCGGCCCGCACCACGCTCGGCTCGGTCCGCGCGATCAGCACGAATCCGACGATGCCGAGCGCCGCGGTGAGGTAGATCCAGCGCCCGCGCACACCGCACCAGCGCCCGACGATCAGCAGGAAACCGACGAGAAGGGTCAGGTTGGTGCCCGACACGGCAAGCAGATGTGTCAGTCCCGTGGTGCGGAAGTCGTCGGCCAGCGCCGGGTCGAGGCCGCTGTCGTCCCCCACCACCAGGGACGGCACCAGCTCACGGGCATGCTCGCTCCGCGGCGCGACAGCGGCCCGGATCGAGGCCCGCACGGCCGCCGCCGCCCGCCACCACACGTCCGGCGTGGCCTCCACGGCAGGTGGACCGCGCACCGACAGCACGCCGAGCACCGCCGGCCCGCCGCCGTCGTCGGGAGCGAGCCGGCCGGACACTCGCACGGCCGAGCCGAGCCGCACGTCGACCCAGGTCTCATCGGCCAGCAGCACCACCGGCGCCCTCAAGTCGTACGTCGCACCGCGACCGGTCACCGCCGTGAGCGTTCCTCGCACCACCACGACGTCGCCGAACCGTCCCGCCACGACCCGCGGGTCGCTCGTCACCGACACCCGCGCCGACACCACGGCCCGATCGGCCACGAGGTCGGCCACCGGTCCGGTGTCGAAGGGAGCGACCCGGAGCGTCGCCACGCCAACGACGGCCAGGGCCGCCACCGCGCACGCCAGCGCCGGCCACGACCGTGACGCCACCGCGGCGCCCAGCCCGAGCACCGCCAGCACCAGGCCGAGCCAGACCGGCAGTCCCGCCGCGAAGAGCCCGCCCACCCACGCTCCGACCCCGAGCAGCGGGAGCCGAAGATCAGACACCACCTCCTCAGATCGTCACGTGCGGAGCGATCTCCGCCAACGTCGCATCGCCGATCCCGTCGACCTCGAGCAGCTCCTCGACCGCGGTGAAGCCGCCGTGCTCGGTGCGCCACGACACGATCGCCCCGGCGGTCACCGGTCCCACTCCCGGCAGCGTCTCCAGCGCGGCGAGGTCGGCCGAGTTGAGGTTGACGAGCGGGCCGGTCTCTCCCGGGCCCGGCGTCGCCCCCAGCGAACCCACCACGCCGGCCGGCACCGGCACCCCGACCAGGATCTGCTCACCGTCGACGAGCGGCCGGGCCAGATTGAGCGATGCCAGGTCGACGCCGCGTCGAGCCCCACCCGCCGCCTCGACCGCGTCCACCACCCGTGATCCCGGTGGCAGCACGGCGATCCCGGGCCGGCGCACCTTGCCGGCCACGTCGACGGTCACCTCGGCGTCGCCCGAGACGGAGTCCGAGCCGGAGGCCGACGCGGAGGCCGACGGGTCGACGGAGGTCGAGGGCGACACCGACGTCGACACCAGCGGCTCGCTCACCGGCGCCAGCGCGGGCACCGTCTCCGGATCGGAGCGCACCGCCAGGAACGCAGCCACCCCGACCGCCACCGCGACCACGATCGAGATCACCGCGACGTGCGCGCCCGTCAGGTGGATCCGCGAGGCCAGGTCGCCGACCAGGTGGCGGGAGGCGTGCCGACCCGGCACCGGGACGATGGGGACCTCGTCGGGGTCGGGCTCGTCATCGGCGTACAGCCCGCGCACCTGCGTGTGACGGTGCACGGTCGGCGGATCGCCGCGCACCGCCGCGAGCTCGGCGCTGAGCGTGGCCAGTCGGCGCGACACGGCCTCGGCGTGCTCGTCGCTGGTGGTGCTCCGCGGGTGAAGTGGGCGCATGCGACGAACCTAGGAAGCCGCACGGGAAGCCGCCACCCGAGACCCGTCAGCCTGTGGACAACTCCGACCGGGAGCCGGTCGTCCACAGGGAAACGACGAGAAGTGGCCCGCTCAGAGGCGTGGGGCCACGCACACGGCGACCATGCCCGGCCCGACGTGCGCACCGAGCACGGCGCCGAGCTCGCCACACCAGATCTCTCGGCCCTCGAGGTTGTCGGACACGCGTTCGCCCAGCTTCGCTGCCAGCTGCTCGGCGCGCTCGTGGTTGGCCAGGTGGGCGACGTACACGTCGACGGGTTGCGAGCCCGCGGCCTCGACCGCGAGGTCCTCGAGGCGGGCGAGCGCCTTGGCCCCGGTGCGGACCTTCTCGAGGTTGGCGACCTTGCCGTCGACGATGCTCAGCAGCGGCTTGACCGAGAGGGCGCCGCCGAGGATCGCCGCCGCGGCACCGATCCGGCCGCCGCGGCGGAGGTACTCGAGGGTGTCGACGTAGAACAGGGAGGTCGCGGCCGCGGCCCGGTCACGGGCGGCCTGCGCCGCCTCGGCCACGGTGCCGCCGGCGTCGAGGACGTCGGCGGCCGACAGTGCGGCATAGCCCGTCGCGGCCCCGACCTGCCGGCTGTCGATGCAGGTGACCTTGACCTTGACCTGCTTGGCCGCGAGCTGCGCGGACTCGAAGGTGCCGCTCATCTCGCCCGAGAGGTGGATCGAGATGATCTGCTTCGCG
>JBDSPC010000387.1:0-7702 GCA_039914485.1 Nocardioides sp. | reverse complement strand
CACCCCATCAGCGCCTCCACCGCGGCCGGGAGAAGGAACCGCGACGCGATGTGCTGAGGCGGGGCGGTGCCGGCCTCGGCCGGCGCTCCCAGGACGTTCGCGGCCCGGTGGTCGGCGCCCCGGGCCGACTCTTCGAGGAGGCCAGACTCGTGCCCGCGGCCCGGCAGCTGGTAGCAGCGGAACAGGTCGCCGGGGGCGTCGCTGTCCGGGCGCTGGTGCCAGACGTGGTGGAGCGCCTCGTCCTGCGACATCAGCTCGAGCACGGGGACGTGCGACCCTCGCACGACCCGTCGGGCGTCGGTCATCGGGAGCTGCGGCAGCGGGTCCCCGACGGGCATCAGGTCGTCGTCGAAGCTCATCTCGCCGTGTCGGTCCACGGGGATGTAGCCCATGGGACCGAACCCGCCGCTCGAGACCCCGATCAGGAACGCGTCGAACGCGGGGTGCCCGAGCTCGGCGGTGTGCAGCGCGTGCAGGCCCTCGGAGAGGTAGGTCCGCAGGAAGCTCCCCGACTGGGACCATCCTGTGGTGACGACGACCTCAGGGATTCCCAGACCGGGGAGAAGTCGTTCGCTGTCGGTCCGCAGCGTGCCGCCCACGGCCCCGAGGAGGTCCCAGACCGCCCCGTCGTGCTGGATCGAGAGACCTCCGTAGCGATCCGGTGCGATCGCCCTGAGGGCATCGACCGTGACCTGCTTGCACGTCACGCCGACGTAGGCGTCGCCGGACCTGATGAGGTGGTGCGCGACGTCCGGCCAGTACATCGGGAAGTCCTGCCCCGTTGAGGGGTTGAGCAGCTCCACATGGACGCGACCACGGAACTGGTCGCGCCGACGCGGGCCGACGACGAGCGCGCGGGTCCTGACCTCGACCTCCGAGTCGACACGGGGCGGTCGCTCGGATCCGTCGGCGAAGACGCGTGCGCGCACTCCGATCTCAAATTCACGGACCACGTAGCCGTGGCGGGCGAGCTCGTGGTGCGGCGCTTCGGTCCATCGGGCAGGCGAGAGGAAGGCCTGGGTCGCCGCGTCGTCCAGCTCGGCGACATCCAGCAGCAGCCGGGGGCCGTTCACGAACTGGCCTGCTCGGGGCGATCGGTGCGCGACGCCTCATGGTCGGCGAGCTGCCCGGAGTCCAGCCAGGTCCCGTGCAGGCCGTTGCGCAGCCGCAGGGGCAGGGTGAGGGTCGCGACCGGCTCGCCGTCGACGTTCTCGGCGTCGAGGATCAGCAGATCGGAATGCATGCTGGCGTAGCGGTTGATCAGAGCGATCACATAGCCCTCGCCCTCCGAGGTCGCCCCGCTCCGGGGCACGAACATCGGCTCCTGCGTGGCTGAGGCATCGCCCACGTAGTGGCTGGCCAGCGCCCCGGTCCGGTGGTCGACGCGTCCGATGAGGTCGAAACGCATGCCGGTGTAGCTACCGGGCATGGTCGGGTCCGGTATCCCGCTCTGCATGCTGAGGTAGCCGAACCGGTAGTCCCGCGTCGCATAGGCCTCGTTGATCCGTGGAAACTCGCCGGCCACATCGGAGAGCCGGGTCTGGGTGAAGTCGTCCGTGGGCTTCGTGGTGTCCAGGGTGAAGCGCGAGAGGTACGGAACAGCCGCCTCAGGATCGAAGGGGGCACCGTTGATCTCCGGGAAGAACGGGAAGACGACGGAGTCGCCGACGGACATGTCCAGGTGGATCCGTCCGTTCTCCTCGAAGGCGTTCATCGTGTGGGAGGCGAACCGAGGATCGCCGACGAACCAGCGCACCGGCGCCTCCGGGTCTCGTCTGGGCAGTACTCCGAGGTACACCGGCTTGGACGGGTCCCACGCGAAGTGCGGGCCGCCGTCCTTGAGCCGCTGCAGGTCGCTCACCAGCGGCACTATCGGGAACACGATGTGGTGCTCGGTGACCGCGAAGTCGTGGACCATGCTGGAGTACGGCGCCTGCAGCCAGCGCTCGAAGACGATGTGGCCGTTCGCGTCCGCCTCGTAGTAGGCGATGTCGGGTGTGGTCTCGCCTCGGGCGGCGTAACCGAAGAAGATCAACGTACCCGTCGCGGCGTCGACCTTGGGGTGCGCAGTGGCGGTGGCGCTGGTCAGGGCGCCGTCGTAGTCCCAGGGGCCGATCGTCTCGAGGGTGATCGGGTCGATCTCGACCGGGTGACTGTCCTCCTTGAGGGCCAACATGCGTCCCCCGTGCCACAGGATGTTGGTGTTCGCGGTCCCCCGGCTGATGCCACCCGCGCTGGGGTCGTCGGTGAACGGGTTGCGGTACGCGCCGAACAGGGGCCTGCCGGCTGCGCGCTCCGCCAGGAACTTCGGGGTCCGGACCCAGCGCGTGCGAAAGTCGACACGGCCGTCCTCGAAGTGGAACCGCGACACCATCCCGTCGCCGTTGAGCGGGATGTCGTTGCCGAGCAACGGGGGGTACTGCGGGTCCGGACCGACGCGGTAGAAGGCGCCGTTCAGGTCGCGCGGGACCTCGCCCTGCACGACCTCGAGGTCGCGCACCTCGCCTTCGAAGCGTCCGGGGGCCTGGAATCCTCGGAATGTCGGCACATCAGGGAACCTCATCGTCTCCGTCCTTCGTGTAGATGACCGGACAGTAGGACCGGCGCGCCGGTTCGCGTCCGAGCGCGAAGAGTCGTTCCGCGTGCCAGAAACAGCGGCCAGCATGTCGCACCGGCGGAAGAGAGGATGGCTGGATTGCGGCCATGCTTGGAACCGGGACACAGCACCGTACGGCGACGCGTGACGAGCCGCTCGTCGGGCGATACCTCGGCCACGTCACTGCCGTCAACGCCCGCGACCTCCGCGTCGTCGCCGACTACCTGACCGACGACCTCGTCTTCGACTGGGGAGACGTGATGCCGGCGCTCGAGGGCCGTGATGCCTTCACCGAGTTCTACGCGTTCGCCTGGCAGCACTTCGCCGAGCAGCTGGCGGGTCCGACATCCACACCGACCGGGAGCTGCTTTCGGCTCACATCTCGAACGCGATCAGCGTTCACCGGGACTGGCCGGACTGCCCGATCGCACCCATGCACGCCGGTGCCCGCTTCACGGTCTCAGGCCGCATGACCTACCGCTTCCGCGGCGAACGGATCTGCCGTATCGCCGCGAACCTCCACCCGTCGACCACCACCTCCTGAGGAGCACCACCTTGTCGTCCCACGTGTCCGTCCCCCCTGCCGCCCACCGTCGCATCGCAGCCGAAGAGGCCTACGCCCCGCAGGAAGTGATCGACGAGTACCTCCGGCTGCTGGAGTCGGGCGGCGGTGACCGAGGCTTCGAGAGCCTGTGGAGCTACTACCTGCTCAACGACTCGCCCCACACCGCGCTCTTCCGGTCCCGGATCACCGACGCGGGCGACCGCCGGATCGCCGACATGGACGAGCTCGGCATCGACCACCAGGTCCTGTCGTTGACGACGCCGGGTGTCGAGCTGTTCGACCTACCGCTCGCTCGCGAGCTCGCGACCCTCACCAACGAGCGCATCGCAGAGGCGGTCCGGCGCCATCCGGACCGATTCAGCGGGCTGGCAGCCGTCGCGCTGCAGGACGTCGACTTCTCGGTGCGCGAGTTGCGCCGGGCCGTCACGGAGCTGGGACTGCGAGGCGTCATCGTGAACTCGCACTCGCGGGGCGAGTACCTCGATGACCCGAGGTTCGAGGAGTTCTGGGCGACCGCCGCGGACCTGCGGGTGCCGGTCTACCTCCACCCGAACACGCCGAGCGACCAGTTGATCGGTCCCCTTCTCGACTCCGGGCTGGACGGCGCGATCTTCGGATTCGCCGTCGAGACCGGGATGCACCTCATCCGCATCATCTTCTCCGGGGTGTTCGACCGGTACCCAGACCTGCAACTGGTCGTGGGCCACTTGGGCGAGGCACTGCCGTTCTGGGCCTTCCGGGTCGACCACTTCCACGCCGTCCAGGAGCGCACCGGGCGCTATCCGTTGCGTCCCGCCCTTCGTCAGCCGCCGAGCCAGTACCTGAGGACGAACGTCTGGCTCACGACCAGCGGCATGGCGTGGGCCCCGGCCATCATGTTCGCGCGTGAGGTCGCCGGCTCGGACCGCGTGCTCTATGCGATGGACTACCCGTTCCAAGCGGACGCCAACGAGGTCAAGGTGCACGAGGACCTACCGATCTCACCGGAGGAGAAGAGGTACCTGTTCGAGGAAGGCTCGACCCGGGTGTTCGGACTGTCGATCACCCGGCGCTGAGCAGCGGAGTCCTGCTCGCTCCGGCTGCCTCCCGTTTCCTCGGGGGGTGTGCACCCCTGGGGTGGACCAGCCACACCCAGCCGGTCAGCGCACGTCCCCATCGCGGTGGGTGACCGCGCCGCCCATCATGGTGAGGTTCACCGTGGCGTCCACCACCTCGTCGGCCGGGGCGTCCACCGGATCGACCGCCAGTGCCGTCAGGTCGGCGCGGTATCCGACCGCAATGTGTCCGGAGGAGTCCGCACGACCGTCGGCAACCGCTGCGTGGGTGGTCATGCCCTCGAGCGCCATCAGACCCGTCAGCGCCTGCTCGGGTCCTACGGCCGGCATGTCGGTGCCGGACGGGCGGCGTGCCCGGGCGAAACCGAGCACCTGACGCGCGTCGTAGTGGGCGATCGGCCAGTCCGAGCCGATTACCAGCAGCCCTCCGGCGTCCCGGACGTCGCGGCAGGCCCAGGCCCGGTTCGCTCGTTGCTCCCCCAGCCGCCGGGACCACTCGTCAGTGTGGTCGGCCCGGGTGAAGGCCGCATGGCTCGGCTGCATCGACGCAACAAGCCCGGCACCTACGACGTCGCGTACCAGGCCGATCGGCATCGTCTCGAGGTGCTCGACGCGGTGCCGGACGCCGTGCGTCTCCACCCCGTCCAGGGTGTCGACGACGTGCCGAACCGCGGCATCGCCGATGGCGTGCGTGCAGGTCTGCACACCGACAGCGGCCAGGTGCTGGACCGTCTTCGTGTATTCGACGGGGTCCAGCCAGAACGCTTCCGTGCCACCCCCGTGGCAGTCGGGCTCGTGCAGCCACGCGGTGCCGCCCTCGACCGTGCCGTCCAGGTAGAGCTTCACAGCGCCGACGTACCAACCGCGGCCGCCGCGGCCCTGGCGGTCGACCAGTTCCGGTACGTCGTCCCCGGGCATGCACCATGGGGCGAGCCGCAACCGGACCGGCAGGTCGGTCGCGTTCTCGAGGTCCGCCAGCAGGTCGAGCGAGTCGGAACTGCCGTCCATCACGTTGGCGCCGGTGAGGCCGGTGGCGGCCATGGCCTGCAGCGCCTCCAGCACACGAGCCCGGCGCTGCTCCGGCAGCAACGGTGGCACCACCGACTCGACGACCTCTATGGCCGCATGCTCCAGTAGCAGGCCGGTCGGCCGGCCGTGGTCGTCGCACACGATCGCCGAGCGCTGGCCGAAGGACCGCGGCCCGCTGACCCCGGCCCGCTCGAGTGCCGCCGAGCTGGCGAGGGCGGAGTGGCCGTCATACATCCGGATGAAGACCGGCACGCCGGGCAGCACCTCATCGAGCACGGCGTTGGTGGGCGGTTGGCCGTCGAACACGTTGTGGTCGAGGCCGAACCCGCACAGCCACTCGCCCCGCTCGAGGCTCGCGCCGGCCAGCGCGGCACGGAGGTCATCGAGACTCCCGCACCCGGACAGGTCGAGGCCGTCGAACGCGGTCGCGCCGAGGATCGGGTGGGAGTGGCCGTCGACCAGGCCGGGCACCAGCGTCGCGCCACCCAGGTCGATGACCTCCGTCGCGGCGCCACGCATCGCGAGTGCATCCTCGTCCAGGGCGACGACAACTCCCTGGGCGACCGCGACCGCGGACGCGCGGGGCCGTCGGGCATCGAGCGTGCGGACCGAGGCCCCCACCAGGAGCGTGTCAGCGGACCAGGTCACCCGAGATCCCTTCGTCGGCCTCGGTCGCGATCGCGGCGTACACCTCGGGACGGTTCCGACGCAGCCAGAGCGCCCACACCACCCCGCAGGCGCAGACCGCCACGACCGAGAGCATGAGCACGAGGTTGACGGCGTCGGACGCGGCAGTGATCAGCTCGAGGTGGGTGACGGTGACGCACAGGGCACCGATCATGGCGGCGGCTGCCAGGAGCGGCGCCACCCGTGTCCGCCAGGCGCTCTCGTCGTGCGCGGAGCGAATGAAGTAGGCCGGCACCGCGATGGCCGCGAGGACCTGCAGGAGCAGGATGCCGAGCACGCCGGGGGTGTTCACCCAGATCAGCAGGTGGGCGAACGGGTCTGCGCCCGCCACCGCGAACCCTGCGACCACCGCAGCGGCCAGTGCGGTCTGTGCGACCCCGGCGATGTACGGCGAGCCGGTGCTCGGGTGCACGGCGGCCAGGGCCGACGGAAGCATGCCCTCCTCCGCGATGGCCCGCGTGTAACGGGTGATGGCGTTGTGGAATGCCAGCAGGCTCGCCACGATGCTGCTCACCATGAGGATCTGCATCAGCGTCGTCGCCCAGCCGCCGAGGTAGATGTCGGTGGCGGCGAACACCAGCCCGACCGGGTCGCTCGCTGCGGTCGGAACGATCCCGTCGGCGCCGAAGGCCTGCACGACGCTCCAGACGATGAAGCCGTAGACGACCGCCAGGAGGGCGACCGCGAGGTAGGTCGCCCGTGGGATCGTGCGCTCCGGGTCCCGAGCCTCCGCCCGGTAGATGACCGTCGACTCGAAGCCCATGAACGCGGCGAACGCGATCGGCAGGGCAGTCCCGGTCTCGGCCGTGAGGAAGTTGGACGGGTGGAAGGAGTCGAAATGGATCCCATCGGCTCCGCCTTGCGCGAGCACGGCGACGGCCAGCATGAGGAGCAGAGCGGTCTCGGCCGTGACCAGGACTGCGAGCACCTTGGCGCCGACGTCGACGCTGCGGAAGCCGAGGAACCAGACCAGCGCGACGCCCGCCAGCGCCCACACGTACCAGGGCAGGTCGAGGCCGAAGACATCGGCGAAGGTGGCGTTGGCACTGACGCCGAGCAGGCCGAACACCCCGATCTCCAGCGCGTTGTAGGAGAACAGCGCCAGCAGTGCCGCCACCGTCCCCGCGCCCTTGCCGAGACCCAGGGCGATGTAGGCGTAGAACCCGCCTGCGTTGGTCACGTGGCGCGCCATCGTGGTGAAGCCCACCGCAAAGACGGTCAGGGTGATCCCCGCGGCCAGGTAGATCGTTGGCGCGCTGACCCCCGCCACGAGGAACGCGATCGGCGCCACGCCGACCATGACCATCAGCGGCGCCGCGGCCGACACGACGATGAAGACGATCCCCGGCGTTCCGAGCGCTCCGCGCTTGAGGCCGGTGCCTGCGGTATCCGACATGGTTGCTTCTCTCTCCGGCGTCCCGTATCGCCTGGTAATCAAAACCGATTAGAATTAGGCTGTGCAGGTAAGGTACAGCCGGAACGCCGCCGTGGAAAGGGGTAGGAATGGTCGACCAACGCCGGGTGGGACGTCCGAGCCGACCGGTCCTCGACCGGCAACGCATCGCTGAGGCGGCCCTCACCCTCATCGACGAGACCGGAGACTTCACGCTGCCCGAACTGGCCAGGCGGCTCGGCGTCCAGACGCCTTCCATCTACCACCACGTCGAGGGCAGGTCAGGGGTCGTGGAGCTGCTCCGGGAGTGCATCGGACAGGGGATAGACGCCAGCAAGCTCGAGCAGCGGCCGTGGGAGGTCGCCCTCGGCGCCTTC